>NZ_JBBIAM010000086.1:0-41585 GCF_054185185.1 Bradyrhizobium sp. UFLA05-153 | reverse complement strand
GCCGCAGATCATTTGCGCCACAATAGTTAAGATCGCGCGCATGCGGATATCGTCCCGATATTCGATCACCTCTTGATGATCCGGAGTTGATGGTGCGTTGCGAATTGCCGCAGTGCACGGGAAGAAGGGTTGCCCCATTCCGCGCTGCGATGTGCACAGGAAAATGAGACAAGCCGTTCAAGACTCTGTTACGTTGAGTCGCGGGGAATGACTTCACGCGGCAGGAGTGGAGTGCATGAACAGGCTGGTGGAAATTCGCGGTCAGGAATCCTTTTGCCGGGAACGGGCGGCGCTGGATTCCAATCGCCGGGGTTTCTGGCTCGCGCAGGCGGAGGAGTGGGAGCAGCGCGCGCTCGACGAGATCGCCTATCACTTTCGCGAGTGCAATCTGGCTCACGGCGATTTGCACGCAATCGCCAGCTAGCGGACCTTCACGGGTTTACTGATAGCTTGCCACGATATCTGACACGGCGCGCTCGAGCTGTTGCGCGGTGGCGCATTGTCGCACCACGCTGCAAAATGTCGCGTAGCGCGGCATCTCGGAGTCCCCAAAACCCCAGACCATGCGGCCCTCCGGATTGAGCCAGACCAGCCGCTTCGAGCGCTCGGAGATGCGCCGCAAGATGTCGGCGCGCGGATCGAGATTGTTGCTGCGGGCGTCGCCCAGCACGATGACCGTGGTCTGCGGCGTCAGCGTGCTCATGAACTCATGCTCGAAGTCGTCGAGGGAGGAGCCGTAGTCGGATGAGCCGAAGCCGACCTTGGACATGATCTCGGCCATCGCAACTTCCGGCGAGTTCGATTCCAGGATGTTGCTGACCTCGATCAGATGCGAGGAGAACGCGAAGGAGCGGACGTCGTCGACCACCTCGTGCAGCGAGTGGATCAGCAGCAGGAAGAAGTCGGAGACGCGGGCAACCGAGCCCGAGACGTCGCACAGCGCGACGATCTTCGGCCGGTCGCGGTGCTTGCGCTTCCAGGCCGTGAGGAACGGCACGCCGCCCCAGGCGGCGTTGCGGCGCAGCGTGCGGCGGACGTCGAGATGTCCGCGGCGCTGGCGCTTGCGCGGCTTGGAGTAACGCTCGCGCAGGCGGCGCGCGATCTTGCGCATCAGCGCGCGCATCTCTTCGACCTGGCGCGGCTCGATTCGGGCCAGTGGCGCATTGCGCAAGATCTCGTTGCGCAGGTTTTCGGCCTCCTCGCGCGCATAGAGCGCGAGACCCTGCGAGACCGTGTCGCGGACGGCTTCGCGCAAGCCCTCGAGCGCTGTACGCAGACGCTCGGCGAGCGACGGGTTGGCCGCGGTCAGGTCGTCGAGATCGTCGCGCAGGCGCTGAAGGCCCATCGCGTCGAGGATGCGGCCAGAAAATATCCCGCGCTGGGTGGCGTAGCGGATGTTGGACAGCGACGCCGCGCCGGCCGCGCTGGCAATGGCGGTCGCGATCGCGTTGCGGTCCTGCGACAGAAGCATTTGCGCCAGCGGACCCAGGCCTTCGGTGGGCTGACCGCCGCCCGCGTCATTGGCCGCGTCGGGGGAGGGCGGCTGACCGTCCTTCGAAGACGCATCATTGTCGTTGGCCTCCTGCTCCTGCCGCCGCTCCGGCTGGCTGAAGAACAGATCAAAGCAGTCGCCGAGCGCGAGCTTCTCGTCCTGCGACTTTGCCAGCGTCAGCAGCAGCGCATCGCGCAAGATGTCGCGATCGGAAAAGCCGACCTGCGCGACCGCGCGCATCGCGTCGATGCTTTCGGCGGGCGAGACGTGGACGCCGGCGCCGCGTGCCGCACGAAAGAAGCGATGAAGGTTCTCCCGCATCGGCGTCAACCGAAGACGTTGGACCGCGCCACCTTGGCAATGAACGTCGTGACGTGGGGCGCCGCCGCCTCGATGTCGGCCTCGTATTTCAGGAGCACGTTGAGCGTGTCCTTGACGATCTCGCTGTCGAGCTCGCCGGCCTGGAGCAGCACCAGCACGCGCGCCCAGTCGATGGTCTCACTGACCGACGGCAGTTTTTTCAGGTCCAGCGTGCGGATCTCGTGGATGAAGCCGACCATCTGCCGGCGCAGCGTCTGCGAGATTCCGGGCACGCGGCTCTCGACGATGCGCTCCTCGAGCCGCTGCTCGGGAAAACCGATGTGCAGGTGCAGGCAGCGCCGCTTCAAGGCGTCGCCGAGATCGCGCTCGCTGTTGGAGGTGAGGATCACCGTCGGCGGTGTGATCGCCGAGACGGTGCCGAGCTCGGGAATGGTGACCTGGAAATCGGACAGGATCTCCAGCAGCAGCGATTCAAACTCGGCGTCGGACTTGTCGATTTCGTCGATCAGCAATACGCAGCCGCCGGGCTGCTCGAGGGCCTGTAGCAGCGGGCGCGGTTCGACGAACTCCTTGGAGAAGAACACGTCGCCGAAATCATGCAACTGGTCGAGCGCGGCGTGCAGAGTCTGCGCGCCGCCGAGCACTTCGCCGAGCTTGTCCTTCAGGATCTGGGTGTAGAGAAGCTGCTTGGCGTATTTCCACTCGTAGAGCGCCTTGGCCTCGTCCAGGCCCTCGTAGCATTGCAGGCGGATCATCTTCATGCCGCGCCAGGCGGCGATCGCCTTGGCAAGCTCGGTCTTTCCGACGCCGGCGGGACCCTCGACCAGGATCGGCTTCTCGATCTGTTGCGACAGATAGACCGCGGTCGCGATCTGCCGGCTTGCGATATAGCCTTGCGCGGCGAGGCCGCTCTCCACTGCCTCGATCGAGGTCGAGGCCTTCTGATCAGCCACGAATGGGCGCTCCCGATGGTCTTTTCGAGGCTTGTTCTGCCCCCCTTCCGGACAAAGAACAAGCCTCGATTATCGGGGAACACATTGCGCTGACGGCATTTTTCCGTTCAGCGCAAATACGCGAGCGCAGGCTCGGGTGTCTCGATCAGTGACGCAGCAGCTCAGGTTTCCGGATGGTCTGCCGCAACTCGCCGCCGCAATCGGCGCATTCGTAGACGAAGTCGATCTTGGCGAGGCTCCAATGCGGCTCGACCTCGCGCACATACATTGGCAGGAACCCCATGCAGCTGGGGCAAATTACAGGCGCGATCTCGATGTCCTGATGATGCTGTACATAGGCTGGCATCTCGGCTCTCCTTCGCAGGCGACCACCAAACCCCGCGCAGAATCTACCGCCGGTGGCGTAAGCGCCGTCATCAACTCTTTCGAACAGAGGCGGAACGGCGGGCGTTTGTCCACCGCTGTGACATTCTTGTAACGTCTCTGTACTGTAACGGGCGGACTAAATGCCTATTTCACAGCCCAACCCGCTTCTTCGGCGAACACTCCAACAATAAGGGAGCAAAAACCCATGACGCATGCCATTCGTTTTCACAGGACCGGAGGTCCGGAAGTCCTGGTTTGGGAACAAGTCGAGGTCGGCAAGCCCGGTCCGGGTGAGGCGCGCATCCGTCACACCGCGGTCGGTCTCAATTTCGTCGACATCTACAACCGCTCGGGTCTCTATCCCGCGCAATTGCCGAGCGGGCTCGGCAGCGAGGCGGCCGGTGTGGTCGAGGAAGTCGGACCCGGCGTGACCGATTTGAAGCCGGGTGATCGCGTTGCTTATGGCGCCTCGCCGCTCGGCGCCTATTCCGAGGCGCGGCTGATCCCGGCCGACCGGTTGTTGAAGCTGCCCGATGGCGTCGACGACAAGACCGCGGCGGCGATGATGCTGAAGGGACTCACGACGCAGTATCTGATCCGCCAGACCTATCGCGTGAAGGCGGGCGACACCGTCCTGCTGCATGCGGCTGCGGGCGGCGTCGGCCTGATCCTGAGCCAGTGGGCGAAGCATCTCGGCGCGACAGTGATCGGCACGGTGAGCAACGACGATAAGGCCAAGCTCGCCAAAGCTCACGGCTGCGACCACGTCATCATCTATACCCGCGAGGATTTCGTGAAGCGCGTCGACGAGATCACTGGCGGCAAGAAGGTGCCGGTCGTCTATGATTCCGTCGGCAAGGACACTTTCCTGAAGTCACTGGACTGCCTCGCGCCGCTCGGTGTCGTCGCGCTGTTCGGCCAGTCCTCCGGCGCGGTCGAGCCGCTCAATCTCGGGCTGCTCGCGCAGAAGGGCTCGCTCTACGTTACCCGTCCGACGCTCTTCACCTACGCGGCGAAGCGCGAGAACCTGGTGGCGATGGCGGGTGAGCTGTTCGACGTCGTGAAGTCCGGCGCGGTCAAGATCGAGGTCCACCAGACCTATCCGCTGAAGGATGCGGCGAAGGCGCATGCCGATCTAGCTGGACGCAAAACCACGGGATCGACCGTGCTGCTGGTATAATGCCAGATCGGATGGTGATGCAGGCCGCTTGCGGCCTGCCTCACGTCCGTTCGTGCTTGCGCAGGTCGCGGGCATGATCGAAGCGGGCCGCCCGAAGATCGACCACGTCAGGCGCAACCTCAGGCAGTGCGGCCTGGGTGAGGATATCCTCGGTCACGTCCTCGACCGCGGACCCGCTGATTTCGTGGATGAAGCAGATGTTTCCGTATTCACCGGAGGCGACGCGCGAGACGACCTCGCGCCGGGTGACTTCGGGGTCGACGACCGCTTCGCGGCCGCGGCGACCATAGTCGATCATCACGACGAAATACTGCATCCAGATTCCCAGCCCGCCTCAAGGCGAACCGCAGTATTTCGGAAAATAAGAATATAGTCAAGCCTCGACTTCCAAAAATCGGAAATCGAGGCTCTGTGGTCTCGGGCAGGCCGCGCGTTACTTGCCCTTGCCTTTGCGTGCGCGGGCCGACTTGGCACGCAGCCGCTCGAGCTGGCCCTTGGGCATGGTGAGGCAGATTTCGCCGACCCACTCCAGCTTCACGCCGACGATCGGCTTGGCGTTGAAGCTGGCGAGATTGACGACCGAGGGGGTCTTGCCTCGTTCGATGGTCTTCAGATAGCGCTCCCCCGTCTTCAGCCGGACCACGGCCTCTTCGCCATAGAAGCTCGACAGCGGGAAACGCTGCTCCTTGTAGACCACGATCACGTCGCCGTTCTCGTACTTGGGCAGCATCGAATCGCCCATGACCTCGAAGGCGACGGTCTCCTCCATGATCGGGAAGGGCAGCACGATGTCGCCCAGTCCTTCCGGCGGGACCTGCTCATATTCCGGCTCGATCACGGCGCCGGCGCCGACCCGGCCCATGATCGGCGAGAGATTGAGCTCAAGGTATTCCATAATCGGGAGGATTTCCGACGCCTTGACCAGGCGCTCGCCGCCGAGGATTTCGGAGACCGCGCCCGGTCGGACGCCCATGGCCTGGGCCAGCCCGCCCTTGCTCTTGCCTGACCGCTTCAGGCCCCGTTCGATCATCGTCGCGTCCAGCATGGTGATTTCCCTCGTTTGTCCAGCTTCGTGACAACCTTAAACCGAAATTCGGAATTATCTATTACGAATATCAGAATTCTAGATTGACATCGTCTTCGGAATATCGGAAAGTATGTCTCGCCTCAAGAGCGTCGTTCGGACCAGATGGGGCGCATCACAGGGCAAGACAGCATGGAACCGGGCAACTGGGCGTCGGAGCATTCCGACGCGCTGCGCGACTATTTTCTCAAGGGATTGTCTTTCGCGGAGATCGGCAAGGAGATTAACGCAAGATTTGGAACGAATTACAGCCGAAACGCGGTGATCGGGCGGGCCAAGCGGATGGGGCTCGCTGCGACCAAGCAGATGCCAGCTCCGCCGATCGCGCCGCATCTGCCGAATGGATTGTTCCCGCAGCTCTCGCCAAACCCTGCGGGGAAAGGCGAGGCGTTCAAGCCGCCCCTCGTGCCGGCCGAACCGGTCAAGCTGCGCTGCGTCGGGATCCGGCCGCGGCTGGTCCCGTTGCTCGCGCTCGAACCCGGCGACTGCCGCTATCCGTATGGAGGGGACAAGGACGGGGAGCTGATCGCCTTCTGCGGTCATCCCCGGCGCCCGGGCTCCAGCTATTGCACGCCCCATTTTCACCTGACCTCCGGGCCCGACACGGCGCGAACGACCGGCCCGGTCATCCTGCGGCTCGTCGCGGCCGCCTGAACCTGGCCGCCCCGTGCTGGGAATCCGATTTTCATCGTTTTGTGTCAAGGAGTATCCAAGTGGCACGTGCCAAACGCAGCAAGACCTTTCGCCTGGGAGGGATCTACGAGCGCAGGTCACGCGACCTGCCGCTCCACGCCGAAGTGGCGGAAGTCGAGGTCGATAATCCCTTAGGCCTTGATCCCGGCGAGAAAATCATCGCGCTGCGCTCGATTCGCCACGATCCGTTGGGCCGGCTCCATTCCCATCACCAGATCGACGAAGCGCAGTACCGCGGCGGCCGTGCATTCCAGAACGACTGGGAGAAGGCGGAGCGGGGGCCGCAGGCGGTCGATCCGAGCCGCGAATATGTCGACGGCACCCTCGGCCGTGAGCCCGTCACTGAGAGCCAGCGCCAGGCAGTGTTGCGGCTGAACCGGATCGAGCGCGAGCTCGGCACGGACGGTGCGGCGCTCGTGCACGACGTTTTGGTGCTCGGACTGACGATGGAGCAGGTCGGCGAACGCCGCGCCGTGCGCAGCCAGCGCTGGAACGACTATTTCTCCAAGAGGCTGCAGGAATGCCTCGATCGGCTGGCACAGGTCTACGGCTTTGCGACTGACGGCGGCACGAAGAGCCCGCCCGGCGCCAAAGCGCTGTGAGATCTTCATCGCGCTTCAGGTTTGTTGTTCGAGCATGATCTCCGCGCAAACGCGTTCCGCGTTTGTTGCGAGAGAAAACCACGTCATACTTTGCGCTAACGCTGCCCTCCGGTTCCGGATCATGCGCTAGCTCAGGAGAAGCTGGCACGAACGAAGATCCAGAGCAGGGCCGTTCCAACGGCGAAGCTGATTGCGCCGAAGATCAGCGGCGCGAACGAGCCCTGGCGGCTTTCCGGCTCCAGCACGGCATGGGACGGCCGCCGCGGATCGTAATGGACCGTCACGGCCTGGCCGGGCGGATATTTGCCGGCTGCGTTTTCGGCGAGCTCGCGAAGCCCATAGATGCCGGTCCAGCCCCAGTTTGGGCGGACGCCGACGAAATCCCGATTGCCGACGTGGTAGGCGTAGCGGAGGTCGACCTGGTAGCGGTGGATCTTCTTGACGCGCGTCCGGTCGTCGTCGCTGCGCTCCTCGATCATCTCCTCGATCACGCGCGAAGCCGTCACCGTTCCCGGAATGGTCGGCCAGCGCAGGCTTGCGGTGGCGAGCCGGCGCATCCGGACGAAGCCGAAAATGGCGGCAACGGCCGCGGCGAAAGCGAGTGCCGGAAGCAGGAAGGCGAACAGAGGCACGCCGCCGGCGGCATAGAGCACCCGGCCGGCGACCGCGTGCGCGATCAGAACGGCTGCGATGATGCCGAACGTCACGGTGAGGGCGATCTGTGCCGAAAGGTTGCTGACCTGCGAGGGATCGAGGACGGCATTGCCGGGGTCTTTCGGATCGACGTGAACGTCGACCACGGCCCCGACCGGATACTGCGCCGCCTGTCGCATGGCGAGCGTTCTCGTCGTCATTGCCGTGCCACCGATCCTCGTCCTGTCGCTCTCGAACTCCCGGCCGCCGACCCGATAGCGATAGCGAACGAGCGGGGTTGCATCGTCCAGGTCATCGGATACGTGCGCTGACGGCGCTTTCACGTCCGATGCGATGATGACGCCTTCGACGGCTATCCAGCTGGTGGCGGCCTGGAGACGGCCACGCAGGCGAAGCAGGTTGAATAGCATGCCGCCAAACATCAATGTGCAGATGCCGGCGCCGATCTGGGTCCAGAGCAATTGCGTGCTATCCACGGTATGCGCTTTCTCGCTTGAGGAAGGGACAGGGACAGTCCGGCGCCGCTTTTTGTCGACATGCTCAAGAGCGCGAAGAGATTGGATGAATCGTCATCGCGCTCTGGGTTATCGTTCGAGCGTGATCACGCATCTCACGGATGCGGCATGATCTGGTACGGCGTCGTGTAGGGTTCGACGCGGAGCGAGGCGTTGGCCAGCAACCCGATCTTGGCGGTCGGCGCCTGCTGCAACTCGCCGTTCTGGCCGCGGTGGACGCTGTATTGCCATACGGTGAGATCGCCCTTCTGCGCCAGCGCATGGGCCACCGCGCTGGCGTCGGTGCCGCCGAGCGCCTGGAGCTCTTCGGCGTTCGGTCCGATGACGATTTCGTCCTTGACGGTGACGATCTTAAACAGGTTCATCTTGGCCTCCTGCGCCCATGCGCCGTGTGATGCGAGAGTGAAAAGCGCAACCGCCGCGCCCTTGACGAGATCGCTGCGAGAAAGCATGCCGTCTTCCCTTGCTGGACACGCGCCCGAATCGTTGGTCGAAAAAGTCAGCCAGGGCGCCCGTGATCTGCGTGGCCGTGTCGCACTGGGCCTTTGGTCGCCCGCTTGCGAATGACGGTTCATGTCTTTGAAAAATATCGTTGTACGTGAACCGCGAGGCGGCGCCCCGCGTCCAAGTACGAGAATGAGGGGACCATCAGATGAAATTCGCCGGCGTCGTTTGCTCTCTTGCTTCTGTGGTTGCGGCCAGCATCGCTCACGCAGCTGACCCCTCCTACGTCGGAAGCTGGAAATTCACGAGCGCGGTGGTGGCGCCTTGGGCTGATCCGCAGCACAAGCCCGACAGCGCCGAGCAGGCGCGGCTGATGGGCAAGATGGTCCTCGTCAAGGCCAAGGAAATCTTGGGCCCGCGCCCCTTCGCGTGCGCCAAGCCGCAGTACAAGCTCACCGACTACGGCGCCGACATGATCTTTCAGGGCGCTTTCGACGAGATGCAGCACTCCAGCAAGAAGGCCGATCCGAAGGCGCTCGCCGCCTCGCTCGGCTTCACCGGCGACAAGATCAAGACGCTAGAAACAGGGTGCGAGATCGATTTCCACTTCGTGGATGATGCGACCATCGAAGCGGGCCTCAACGACTACGTCTACACGCTGAAGAAGCAGTAGCCCGATCAGTTCGCGGCCCCCGGCGTGGACTCCGTGCCCTGCCGGTCCCGAACCGGGGCGCAATCCCCCAAATCGAAACAATATGTGCGCATCGTGCCCCCCGTTCCCCGTTCATAATGGGAAACAAAATAAGCCGCGTTGTCGCATTGACGCAGATCAAGCCAAGGTGCAGCTATGACCTGCTGAATCCTGTCGCAGGCGGGGGTGGACCAGGTCCGTCATCCGGAATTTGCCGAGGTGCGGTGACGATGAAGCAACCCTCTCCCAGGAGTTTGGCTTGCCGGAAGGGTTGTTCCTTGTCATAATTGCAACCTCATCGGGTCCGCCCGATCCGTTGCGAGCATGCGGTTTGGCGGTCCGCCCGCGGTCGCCCGGCCGAGAGCTGTTCATGTCCGAGGTCCGGTTCTCGAATGACGTCTGCCGTCTCACGAAGGCCGTTCCTTTCATAGGTGCGAGATGAAAAACCTCAATTTCGCGACTGAATTGCACCTGAAGCTGGGGGCGCCTGCGAGTCAAACCGTCGAGAGCCTGCGACTGCTCCGCGCATTTCTCAAGCTCGCGCCGCGGCAGCGTTTCGAGGTCATCAAGCTGGTCGAAGACCTCACCACCGAAGAGATTCCCGAACATCCGCTTTCGTGAGGCGAGGTATCGCCCGTCGACGTCCGAACCAGAACCGACCGCCCCAGGGATCCCTGACGCCAGCCTAGCCGCTGGAATGCGATCCGATAAGTGTGATAAATCAGTTAGGGACAAGGGGAGGACGGCGACATGATCGAACCGAAGCTCGAAGTTCCGGCCGAATTGCGCGATCTGGCCGAGAAGACCATCGATCAGGCGGAGAAAGCCTTCGGCCTGTTTTTCGATGCTGCCACCAAATCGATGTCATCGGTGCCTGGAACCGGTACGGAGGTTTCCAAGCAGGCGCTTGCTTTTACCGAACAAAACATGAAGGCGGCGTTCGAGCACGCGCGCAAGCTGGTTCACGCAACCGATCTTCAGGAAGCCATGCGGATCCAGTCCGAATTCCTGAGAAGTCAATTCACCAACGCCGGCGAGCATATGCGACAGATCACCGGCAACCTGATGCAGCCCGGCAAAGGCAAGTCCTGAACCGCGGGCGGTCGCGCGTGCTCACAAATTGATCTTGCGTGAGAGCGTCGCGCAGAATTCAATCGCAGGGCAGGTCCATGGTGGGCCACCGGATGAACATACCGTCCGCCGTCCGTCATCCTTTCTGCTGATCCCTGTCGGCTCAACCGGCAGGGATTTGCGTTTTGGGGCGCGTTGTCGTTTGAACATGAAAAACCGCTTCACACTCTAACGCAGCCCTCGTCGGCCGGATCATGCTCTCAGGTGCTACTGGCGCAGCGAGCCGATATAGGCGGCAATGTCGCCGGCCTCGATCCGGCTCAACGGGAAGTTCGGCATCTTCGGATGCGGATCGAGCAGGAAGAAGGCAAGCTTCTCCGGCGTGAAGTCGGGCCTGCGCGCGATGGCCGCAAAGGCGGGGACGTCCGCGCTCGCCTGTTTCTGTTCGCTCGTCACGACGTGGCAGCTCGCGCACCAGCGCTTTGCAAGATCGGCGCCGTGATCGGGATCGGCGGCGAAAGCCGGCGATCCGGACAGGCCGGCTGCCATGATCAGGGTTGAAAGCCGTCTGACAGGCGCTCGCATGGGGCGTCCTTGAACCATTTGTCCGGCGACCGTGCTCAACCGCAGCACGATCCGGGGAATTGGGAGAGGTCGATGCGGGCGATGATCGACCGGACCAGCCTGCGGGAGGAGCGGTAGAGGCGGCGAAGAAGGGCCGGCGCAGCCGCGGCGGGCAGCCTTAGACTTTGTATGTAGTGCGACATCTGGGCTTCCCCGACGCTCGAGGTTTGCCTTGTCGCGCGTTCGGCGCCGAGCCGCCTTGATCTGCCGCAAGCTGGCCGTAAGCCACATTTGATGGCTGGACTATCCGAACAGCCAGGACTTGGGATTAGCGATTGGTTTGTGCTCGATGAGCAACAGGCTGCCCTTGACGACGCGGACCACTGACCAGACGAACCACCAGGCAAAAATCGGAAAGCCGATCAGCACCATGCACAGCGGAATGGCGACCGCGAGGTACGCCAGTCCGATCCAGAAGGTCCTGATCTGAAACTGGTAGTGCGAGCGCGGCACGGGGTCCGCATCGTCGATCTTCACATGCGCGATGATGACGCCGATCAGCGCCGAAATCCCGGTAAAATAACCCACGCCGTAAAGCACGTAGACAACGACGGCGAGGCTGTTGTCCGAGACGACGGGGCGCTGGTTTTCGTAAGGAAGTGTTATGGCCGCCTCCGTTGCCACGGGATCGAACTCTGCGAACGCCCATTAGGTCGCTCCAGCCATGTTCCCGGTTCAACAGACCATGATTATTGGAGAAAAAGGGGACCTCAGGCGTGCCCGTCGATTGACGAGTGAGCCCTAGTAATCGCCTGGGTTCATGATCATCGGGCTCGTCGTATCGGTCGGCGCGAGCTCGCTGCTGGAGCTGCTGCGCAGGAACTGATCCAGCGTGGCCTGGATCTTCTCCTTCACCGAATCCGGGCCCCGGTCGCTCAACTCGGTGTGCTGGGCGCCTGTATTGATGATGTCGATGCCGCGCAATTTTGCCTGCTCGGGCGTTGGCAGGACGCCGGGATCGGTGACGAACTTCGGGTCCTTCGAGCGGAATGACAGGATCTTCAGGTGATCGCTGAGCACGAAGGGCACCCGCAGATTGTCGAGCGTGATCACCTTCGACACCAGCTCGGGATGCTGATGGGCGACATACATGGAGACGTCGCCGCCGTTGGAGTGACCAACCAGCGTGATGTGATCGTATTCCGCGTTCTCCTGCTGCTTCTTCAATTCGTTCAGGACGAAGAGGATGTTGGCCTCGCAGCGCATGTAAACGCCCTTGCGACCGACATAGGGCTGGCCGGCCTTGGTCATCAGGGGCGGATCGGTCGGCAGATCCTGCTGGATGCTGGCCACGAGATATCCGCGCGCGGCGAGCACGTTGGCGAGAAACGAATACTCGGTGGCCTTGACCGTGTTGCCGTTGCTGATGACGGCGAGCGGAAGCTTCCAGAGGCCGAGATTGGCCTTGGTCTCGTAGTCGCGGCGCACGGCGATGTCGACCGAGACCGGCCGCTGGCGCGCGGCATCGAACAGGTTGAGCGTCTCGTGGCGGATCGCGAACTTGCTCACGGCGACATATTCGCCCGCGGCAAGGACGCAAAGGAACGCCAGAATCGCGAAAGCCCTTTTCATCGTTTCATCCCGATCACTTTTCACAGAGGTATGATGGGGAACTCGCGGATCGAGCGATTGTGAGGGCGAGACGGGATTAAATTTAGGCAAGCTTGATCGCAGGCTAACGTTAGGCCGGAAACTAGATGCAGTTCGCCTTGCCGCGCTCCGGGCAGAGCCTGAAGGCACTCGATAGCGTGAACAGGAACCGCGCGTTCCGCCGCTCATTGTCAGGCGCGCGATAGCTGAGCGGAACTGCGACGGCGAGATCGGCTCGTAAATCGTCCCACAGGAACAGGCGTATGCCGGCGCCGGCGGATGTCAGCGACAGTCCGTCACTCAGCCGATAGCCATGGTTCCACACCGCGCCGGCATCGGCAAAGCCGTAGATCTGGTAGCCGGTCCAGTAGCGGAAGTTGACCGTCTGGTCGAAGCGGAGCTCGATCGATCCGGCAAGCCCATTGTCGCCACTGATTTCGGCGGCGCCATAGCCGCGGCCGAAGGCGGCGCCGCCGAGATAGAATTGTTGCGAGCTGAACAGCGGCCGGGATGCGGTCTGGCTTGCGCCTGAGAGCTTGATCGACCAAGCGTCGGTGAGGGTCTGATAGCGCGTGAACCAGGCGTTCAACACCGAGAAGTTCGCCGAGGCGCCGTCGCGCGACAGAAGGTCGTCGGTCCAGTGCGAGGCGCCGAAGATGTCGAGTCCCTGGCGGTAGGTCAGGGTCAGATAGTTGGTGCCGCCGAAGCGGTCCTGCAGCCGGTAATCCGAGGTCAGGCTCGCGGTCCTGATGTGGTCATTGTACCACGGCCCAAACATATCGTGCTCCGATACGTTGCTGAACGTTAAGGCCGAGGTGAGCGTGAGCGAAGATGCTTGCGACTGAAGCGGGACGATGCTTGCCCGTAGTTCGAAGGCTTCCGTCGTCGTGATGTCGCTGTCGAGGCGACGGGCATCGCCCGGCCGCACCGCGCTGTACAGGATCGAGGCGCCGAGCCGTACGCCGTCGACGCCGACCGGCGCGTCATAGGACAATCGTCCGAAGCCAAGCTGACGTGGATCGTTCGCGATCGTCGACAGGTTGACCGCCAGCGTATCGCCGGGCGCGAAGTAAGAATTGAAGGCGCCGGTCGCATAGGTCTGCCACGGTCCGACCGACGATGATCCAAGATTGTCCAGGCCGAACGAGCTGAAGATGTGCCAGGTCTTCAGGAAGACCGTGAGGCGGAAACGGCCGCTCGCGGTGCCAATCTCCTCGAGCGCGGTATCTGCGATCCGCACCCCCGGCCATCCGTTGATCAGATAAAGCTGGCGTTCGAGCGTGGCGAGGTGCGAGGGATGTTCGCCGAGGACCGGCCCCAGCATCGGACGGATGCCGAACTGCTCGGCGCCGTCGCCTTTCAAGTCGGCCTCGACGATGGAGCCTTCGATCACCCGGATTTGCACGCGTCCATCGTGGATGTCCTGCGGCGGGATGATGGCCCGGCTCAGATGGAAACCGGCGGAGCGATAGAGATCGCTGACGGCGCCGGCGATCGCCGCGAGGTCCGCCTGCGACACCTGCTTTCCAAGATACGGTTGCCAGGTGCTGGTGATGCGCTCGCGCGGAATGCTGTCCGCACCAACGATGCTGACGTGGCGAAGCACGAATTGCGGCCGGGCATCGGCGCCGACGTCGGGCCGGCCGAGACCCGGTAGTCTTACGGGAGTGCGGCTGCGGGAGTTCTGATCGGACTGTGTGTCGAAATATTTTTCGGTCTGTCGCGGATCGAAGCCCGGCTGGTTGGCTTGCTGCGCGAGACCTTGCGGAATTGCCGCAAGAGTGGGCACAAGCAGGCCCATTAGGGTCACAAAATGTCTCCACCGGCGGCTCCATCGAGACCGCTCTCCGTAGTTCAACGGAGCCCCTTCGCGCGCATGGTAAGAGATCGTTAGGCTCATGATTTTTCATAGTTTTTTATGGTCAACGATTGGTTAACGGAGCGATGGAACTTGCCGGGACTCCGGCTAATCCTATCTTGAGACATCTCCGATAAATCTCAGGCCCGCTGTTCGTGGACTGAGGACTCATCATGCTCGGCAGAGATGGAATGCGGCGCACCTTCCTGGCTGCGCTAGTACTGGGATTTGCTTCCAACGCCTTTGCAGAGGACGGCGGTGTCTGGTCGGTCAGCAAGGCATCGGGCGACGTCTGGATCGCGACCGACGGCGCACAGCAGGTCTCGCTCAAGCAGGAAGAGACGCTGAAGCCAGGCGATACCATTCGGACCGGACGCAACGGGCGCGTGCTCCTGGTGCGCGGCGAGGAGACCATCCTGATCTCGCCGAATTCGGTCGTCGGTCTGCCGACGGAGCAGAAGGACGGGCTTTCGACCACCATCGTGCAGCAGGCGGGCTCGATCCTGCTCGAAGTCGAAAAGCGCAACGTCAAGCATTTCGAAGTCGAGACGCCCTATCTCGCTGCCGTGGTCAAGGGCACGCAGTTCAGCGTCACGGTGAACGCCGGCAGCACCAAGGTCGGCGTCGTCCGCGGGCAGGTCGAAGTCTCCGATTTCCGCACCGGTCAGATCGCACAGGTGATGCCCGGTCAGGCCGCGACGGCCTTCGAGCATGGCAAGCCTGGCCTCAACCTGAGCGGCTCCGGCACCTTCAATCCGATCGAGCAGGGCAAGCCGCGCGCGTCGACCATCGAGCGAGTGCCGGTGCCGAAATCGGGCCTGTCGGCTCCGCGCAACGCTGCGAACGGCCACAGCTTCCATGCTCTCGTGCACATCGAGACGGGCAAGGCGGCCGGAGCAGCTTCCAATCCCCTGCAGGCGGCTGGCGAGTCTCACGTCAAGCCGGGCGTGGTCCGCATCTCCAGCTCGCTTGGTGAGGTGAAGCTGAATTTCCACAAGGTGACGCACGGGCTCGCACGCGGATCGGTTACGACCGCCGCCGTCAGAAGTGCGTCAAGCTCCAGCACCGATACTGTCTGGAGCGATAGCAAGACGAGCACGACGACGGTGTCCAACAGCGCCACCCAGACGGCCGTGACGACGAGCAGCAGCACCACGAGCGGCAGCACGAGCACCTCGAGCACGACCACGACGACGGCTGCGACAACGGCCGGTTCGTCGAGCGATAATTCCAACAATGGCCATTCCGGCAATGACAAAGGCAACAACGGCAATGGCAACGGGAATGGCGGCGGCGACGGTAGCAACGGCCACGCGCATGGCCACAAGCATTGAGGCTATTTCGTAAGTGGACAAAGGGGGCGCGTCCGGATTGAGCCGGATGTGCGGGGGGACTGAGTGAAACGCTATCGACCGCATATTCTGGTTGTGGCTGCGCTTGCCGTCGTGCTGTCCACGGGATGGCACGGCGCGCTGCGCAGTGCGCTCACCGATTTACGCTTCGCCTGGCAATCGCGCGAGGCGAGCGGCGATATTGCCGTGGTTGCGATCGATGCGGCATCGATCGATCGGATCGGCGTCTGGCCATGGCCGCGGCGGCTGCATGCCGAGCTCTTGCGCAAGCTCGAAGGCGCCGGCGTTCGCGATGTCGCCTTCGACGTCGATTTCAGCACACCGTCCGATCCTGCATCCGACCAGGCTTTCGTCGAGGCGCTCACGGACGTCGGTGGTTCGACGATACTGCCGTCCTTCAAGCAACCGGCACCGAACAGCGGCGGGATCCACATCAACCGCCCTCTGACGCCGTTCGGCGAACAGTCGTGGCCGGCCGTCGTCAATGTTTCGGTGGAGTCCGACGGGCTGGTTCGACGCTATCCTTTCGGCGAGAAGCTCGGCGACGAGTTCGTGCCTTCGATGGCGGCGGTGTTGGCGGGGCAATATGCCAACCGGAGCGCGCCGTTTCTGATCGATTTCTCGATCCGCGCGTCTTCGATTCCGCGCGTCTCCTTTGCCGACGTTTTGCGCGGCGACGCCACGACCCTTGCCAAGCTGAAAGACAAGAAGGTCCTCGTCGGGGCCACTGCCTTCGAGCTCGGCGACCGCTTCAGCGTACCCAACGGCAATGTCGCATCCGGTCCCGTGCTACAGGCTCTGGCGGCGGAATCGATCCTTCAGCATCGCACGCTGCGCTGGACCTCCGATATCGGCATGATCCTGGGCCTCGGTGCTCTGGCCCTGCTCATGATGTTCTCCTGGCGCCGCCTCGGTCCGGGTGTTCGGGTTGTGATCCTCGTTGCGGCGGCGGCGGCAGTCGAGCTGCTCGCTGCCCTCGTGCAGCTGAAATGGCCGCTCGTCATCGACACGTCGCTGTTCCACATCGCGACGGTTGCCTATCTCACCGCGATCGCGCTCGACGAGATCGATTTCCGCAGCCTGCTCGGTCGCATCGCCGAGAGCCGCTTCCACCGCATCGCGATGTCGCTCGGCGACGGCCTGGTCTGCACCGACGAGAACCACATGATCACGGTGTGGAATCCCGGCGCGAGCGCGATCTTCGGCTACATGCCGGCGGAAATGATCGGCCGCCCCTTCGAAACGCTCTGCGCAGCGCCGACCGACGGCGCGGCCAAGCGCTTCTCGACACGTGACGCTGCGCGTCAGGCGCTGCTGGTCCCGGGCGGGGCCGTCGTCGTCGAGTTCGAGGGACGGCGCAAGACCGGCGAGGTGTTTCCGGTCGAGGCCAGCTTCTCGGGCTGGCAAGGCACGGACGGCTTCCAGTACGGCGCGATCCTGCGTGACATCTCGGTCCGCAAGCGCGAGGCCGAACGCGTGAAATATCTCGCCGAGTACGACTCGCTCACGGGCCTTGCCAACCGCAACACCTTGCATGCGGGGCTGGTCGGCCTGGTCGCGGCGGCGAAGCGGCAGTCGCACGAGGTCGCGCTCCTGGTGCTGGGGCTCGACGGCTTCCAGCAGATCAACGATATGTTCGGTCATGCGGCCGGTGATCTCGTCCTCAAGGCGGTCGCTGCGCGGCTGCGGGCCGAGGCCGGGGTCAAAGCGATCGTCGCGCGACTCAGCGGCGACGAGTTCGCGATCGCGATCGACTGCGTCGAGGCCAATGAGCCGATCGCGGTGTTCACCGAGCGCGTGATGCGCGCGTTCGAGCTGCCGCTCGCGGCCGGCACGCGCCAGCATCGCGTCAGGATAAGCGCCGGGGTCGCCCTCTATCCGGACGGCGGGCAGAACGCCGACGACCTCCTGAGCAACGGCCATCTCGCACTCTACCGGGCGAAGACGACCCACCGCGGCGGCTACGTGATCTTCGAGAGCACCATCAGAGAGGAGCTCGAGAACAGGCTGACGCTCGAGAGTGAGCTCGCGCAGGCCGCTGACCGCAACGAATTCGAGCTGTTCTACCAGCCGCAGGTTCGTCTGGTTGATGGCGCGCTCCTCGGCGCGGAAGCGCTGATCCGCTGGCGTCATCCATCGCGCGGCTACGTCTCGCCGGCGGAGTTCATGCCTGTCGTCAACACGTCCGCGCTCTCGGAACGGATCGCCGGCTGGGTGATGGAGACAGCCTGCAAACAGGCGCGGGCGTGGGAGCTGTCCGGCAACAACGTCCGCGTCGCGATCAATCTGTCGCCGTCGCAGCTTCATTCGGGCGATCTGGCGCATTCGGTAGGCGAATTGCTGGCCGCCACCGGGCTCACGCCCTCGCTGCTCGAGCTCGAGGTGACCGAGGATATCCTCCTCCTCGACGAGGCGCGGGTGCTCGACATGTTCAAGCGCATCCAGGAGCTCGGTGTCCGCGTTCTGTTCGACGACTTCGGCACGGGTTACGCGAGCTTGAGCTATCTGAAGAAGTTTCCGCTCGACGGGCTCAAGATCGACCGCTCCTTCGTGCTCGATCTGCTCGCCGATTCCGACGATGCAGCGATCGTCAGCTCGACCGTCGGACTGAGCAAGCAGCTTGGTCTCTCCGTGATCGCCGAGGGCATCGAGAACCGCGCGACGGCCGACTTCCTGGTCAGCATGGGATGCGAGGAAGGGCAGGGCTATTTCTTCGGCCGCCCGATGCCGGCCGCCGCATTCGGGCGTCAGTTTCTGACGGTGCAGCCGATCCACGAGGTCGTCGGCGCCGCCTGAGTGCGACGCGCGGCGGTACAGACAATCCCGGCAGAATCGGTATCATGCAGTCTCGTGCGACATGCCCGTCGTTTCGAGGCTCATCGGGATCGTGACGGATTATCACCCGGAGTTGGCCAAGGGAGCACTTCTGCACGGACAGAAGGGCTATCGCGATCTGCGATTGGACGTCTGTCGCGGACTGGCACTGTGGTTCATCTTCATCGATCATATCCCGGACAATTCGCTGGCATGGCTGACGCTGCGCAACTACGGCTTCAGTGACACCACCGAGGTGTTCGTCTTCGTCTCCGGTTACACCTGCATGCTGGCCTATGGCGGCGCTCTGCCGGAGCAGGGATGGCTCACGGTGATCGCCCGGGCGCTGCGGCGGAGTTTCGAGATCTACTGCGCATTCTTGCTGCTGTTTGGGGCCTATGTCGCCCTGGTATGGCTGGTCGGCGGTGGCGAGCGGTACGTCGACGAAACCAACACGGGCTTTTTCTTCAAGGACCCCGGCGCGGCGCTCGTGCATGCGGCGATGCTGCAATATACGCCCGTCAATACCGATATCCTCCCGACCTTCGTGCTGCTGCACCTCGCATTTCCGCTGCTGCTGTGGCTCCTGATCCGCATCCCCACGACGACGCTGGTCGTTTCGTTCCTCGTGTATTTGATGGTCCAGCTTCGGAGCTGGCACGTGCCGGCCTGGCCGACGGGCGAACTCTATTTCAATCCGTTCGCATTCCAGCTCCTGTTCGTGTTCGGCGCTTGGTATGCCGGCAGCGGCGGTAACATGATCAGGCCACTCGTGCAGTCGCGGGTGACCCTGGTGGTTGCGCTGCTCTATCTGCTGTTCAGCCTTGTCATCGCCTTGAGCTGGCAGTTCGATGTGTTGCAGCTGCTGATCCCGGACGATGTCTCGGGATGGATCTATCCGATCTACAAGAGCCACCTGGCGCCGGTGCGCCTGGTGCACTTTCTCGCGCTGGCCGTCGTGGTTTCGCGGTTCACGCTCCGGGAGGGACGCCGACCGGTACCACCGCCTGCGATCGCGATGATCCGTTGTGGCGAGAACTCGCTTTCGATGTATTGCCTGGGAGTCCTGCTGTCCTTTATCGGTCAGGTCATCCTCAGCGATGTTTCCGGCGGCTTCGTCGCGCAGCTTTGGGTCAGCGTTGCCGGAATCGCGGTGATGATCGTCGCTGCCACACTGGCGACATGGGAGGCGCAGCTCGATCGGCGGGGACCAAAACTGTTCTAGCGCCGGCGCGCAATCGCGACGCCGAACAGGAACGCGACGAAAAGGCTCGCCAGCGGCGCCTCGCGCGTGATCGCGGCGACCGTCGAGAGCGGCTTGCCGGGCTTTCGTGTCTCCTCGATGGCCGCTGTAAGACGATCGACTGCGGCGTGCAGGCCGCCGGCGACCTCGCCGATCGTGCGAGAGACGTCGGTTGCGGTATCGATGGCGCGCTCGGCTATGCCTGGTTGCGAAACTGGTTCCGGTATGTCCACGCTCAAGGCTTACGACCTCCACGCCCGCGAAATGGCAGGGACCGGCACCTTTGGCTATCCTCGCGAGCGCTCGTTCTGAACAGCGGGTCCGAAGACCTTTGGCTATCCGCGACTGGCGCCGTCTTGACGGCGGGTGCCGGCCTACACTGAAAATGCCGCGGGCGAGGTTTGGTTCCCGTGGGCGTCGGCGGGCGATGGATCGGACCCGGGAAACGACGGAGGCGAATCTCTGGTAGGCTGATGCCTCAGCGCAGACCTGATCAGGGAGATGGTCGTGACCGATCGCACAACATCGGATCGAACCAGGCGCATTGCGCTGCTCGGCGCTCCCATCGACATGGGCGCTTCGCAGCGCGGGACGCTGATGGGCCCTGCGGCCTTGCGGACCGCCGGCCTTGCGACCTTGCTGGAAAATCTCGACTTCGAGGTCGTCGATCATGGCGACCTTTCGGTCGCCGGCATTCCTGATCCGAGCGACGAGCCGCCCCAGAACGCCAATCACTACCGCGAAATCCAGCGCTGGACGCGCTTGCTGAGCCATCGCGCCTATGACGTCGCCAAGACTGGGACGGTCCCGATCTTTCTCGGTGGCGACCATACGCTGTCGATGGGCTCGGTCAACGCCATGGCGCGTCATTGGCAAGAGCGCGGGCGCAAATTGTTCGTGCTCTGGCTCGACGCGCATGCCGACTACAACACGCCGGCTACGACGATCACGGCGAACATGCATGGCATGTCCGCGGCGTTTTTGTGCGGCGAGCCCGGGCTCGACGGGCTGCTCGGCAAGGAGCCGCGCGCCTCGATCGATCCCGGCCAGCTCGAGCTGTTCGGCACGCGCTCGATCGACAAGCTCGAGAAGGAGCTGATGCGCACGCGGCGTATCCGCGTCGCAGACATGCGCCAGATCGACGAGTTCGGCGTTGCCGTCCTGATCCGGCGCTTCATCGAGCGGGTGAAGGAGAGCGACGGGGTGCTGCATGTCAGCTTCGACGTCGATTTCCTCGACCCCTGCGTGGCTCCCGGCGTCGGCACCACGGTGCCGGGCGGAGCGACCTACCGCGAGGCGCATCTGATCATGGAGTTGCTGCACGATTCCGGTCTGGTCCGGTCGGTCGACATCGTCGAGCTCAATCCGTTCCTGGACGAGCGCGGCCGCACCGCGCGGACCGCGGTCGAGCTGATTGGCAGCCTGTTCGGGCAACAGATCGCGGATCGCCCGACGCCAAGCAACGCGATCTCGCCAGGCGAGTAGAGTCCGAGACGCCGATCAGATTGTTCATGCGCTGCGGCGCCGGAAAGGAACTCCTCCGCGAGACCGCGGATTTAGATCAGCCGTCGCGACGATCGCCTGATTTTGAAACGCGCGCGAATTGCCAAGGCGCTCGCGAGGCGATTTCATGCGGCCGAGCACGAGGGCCCACCAAGGCACGAACGACTGACGGCATAGACGCAACCACGCGCCGTCGCTTCCTAAAGTCCGGCGGCGCGGCCCTCAGTGCAGTCGTTTTCGGTGCCGGCACCGCCGCCACGGCGGCTGGGACGGACAATCTGCCGCCCGACATTCCCGAATGGATGAAGGCGCCGGGCGAGCCGATGGGCAGCCAGCCCTATGGGGCGCCGTCGCCGTTCGAGAAGAACGTCGTCAAGAACATCTCGAAAAACCTCAAGCAATACATCTCGGCTTCGAGCCGGACACCGTTGCAGGAACTCGACGGCATCATCACGCCGAACGGGCTGTTCTACGAGCGCCATCACGGCGGCGTGCCGACGATCGATCCGGCGCAGCACCGCCTGATGCTTCATGGCCTGGTCGAGCGCCCCCTGATCTTCACCATGGATGACCTGCGGCGCTTTCCGTCGCAGTCGCGCATCCATTTCCTCGAGTGCTCGGGCAATCCCGGCTACACAAAGCCTTACGGCAAGACCGCCTCCGACCTCGTGGGCCTGGTGAGTTGTGCCGAGTGGACCGGCGTGAGCGTGAAGCTGGTGCTCGAGGAAGCCGGTCTCAGGCCGGAAGCCAAGTGGGTCGTGGCCGAAGGCGCCGACGCCGCGGCGCTGACGCGCAGCATCCCGATCGAGAAATGCCTCGACAATGCCATGCTGGTCTACAGCCAGAACGGCGAGCGGCTGCGGCCGCAGCAGGGCTATCCCCTGCGGCTTTTTCTCCCCGGATTCGAGGGCAACATGAGCGTGAAGTGGCTGCGGCGCCTGCACGTGACGTCGGAGCCCACCTATTCGCGCGAGGAGACCTCGAAATACACCGACCTGCTGCCCGACGGCACCGCGCGCGAGTTCTCCTTCTACATGGAAGCCAAGTCGATCATCACGCGTCCCTCCGGCGGACAGCGCCTCGATGCGCCCGGCTTTCACGAGATCACCGGGATTGCCTGGAGCGGGCACGGCAGGATCGCCCGCGTGGAGGTGTCCGTCGATGACGGCAAGAGCTGGCAGTCAGCGCAATTGCAGGAGCCGGTGCTGACGCGCGCGTTGACGCGCTTCCGCTTTCCGTGGCGATGGGACGGCAAGGCCGCCGTGATCCAGAGCCGCGCCATCGACGAGACCGGCTACGTCCAGCCGACGCTTGATCAGCTCCTTGCCGTGCGCGGCGAAAACTATTTCTACCACAACGACGCGATCTGGCCCTGGCGCATCGCAGACAGCGGTGAGGTGACCAATGCGCTGGCGTGAATTTGGCGGCATCGCCTTCGCAATCCTGCTGTGCGCGTGGACGGGCGGCGCGTCTGCGCAAAGCCCGTACGGCATCGGACGGTCGGCATCGCCCGCGGAGATCGCAGGCTGGAACATCGACATCGGACGGGACGGCAGCAATCTGCCTGAGGGCCGCGGCACGGTCAGTCGGGGAGGCGAGGTCTTCGCTCAGCAATGCGCGTCCTGCCATGGCGACAAGGGCGAGGGCGGCTTGGGTGATCGGCTGGTCGGAGGGCAGGGGACGATCGGGACAGCGAGGCCGATCCGCACTGTCGGCAGCTACTGGCCTTACGCGACGACGCTGTTCGACTACATCCGCCGCGCCATGCCGCAGAACGCGCCGCAGTCTCTCAGCAATGACGACGTCTATGCGGTGTCCGCCTACATCCTGAGCCTGAACGGACTGCTCGGCGCGGATGCGACGCTCGATGCCAAATCGCTGGCCGCGATCAAGATGCCGAACCGCGACAAGTTCGTCGGCGACGCGCGTCCCGACGTGAAGTGAAGCAACCGTTGAATTCCTCGGACTCTCGCGGAACCCACCTGTTCCAGCCGGAACCCGACGCGAGCTCACCGAGTTAACGACTCAGAGGAAACAGCCCAGAGTGTTCGATGGCAACAAGCTTCACGAACTCCCTTGCCGTTGCGCTTCGCCATCCCGGCGTAATCGCGCTCATCGTCGCAGGCCTCACCATTGCCGCGATGCTGCTCGTCGATCACGGCCCGTGGAGCCGGGCCAAGACGCAGCCCGCGCATGTCGCGATGTATCACACCACGGGTGAAGCCGCGCGCGCCGCAGGCGCCATGGTGCTGCCGACCGCTCCGAGATCACGAATAGAGCCGGCGCGGCCGGGACCGAAGACATCCCCGGCCGTCAACCCCGTGACGCCGTAGTTTTCAGCTCTTGGCCTTCACCTTTTGCGGCCATAGCTGAGCAGCCCGCCGTGGGTCTTCGGCGGATGTGCGCGCAGCGTCTCCTCGTTCGGCTCGGTGCCCCAGCCCGGGCGATCCGGAATCACGAGATGGCCGTTCGCGATCTCGGGCTCGTGCGTGAACAACTCGCGGTCCCAGGCCAGGCGATCGATGTCGATTTCCATGATGCGCAGGTTCGGCACCGCGGCGCAGAAATGCGCGTTCATCATCGAGCAGAGATGGCCGTAGAAATTATGCGGGGCGACGTTGACCTCAAAGGCTTCGGCGGCCGACGCGATCTTCATCGACTGCCAGACGCCATTCCACGGCGTGTCGATGATCGCGACGTCCATTGCCTGCTCGCGGAAATAGGGCAGGAATTCGCGTAAGCTGAGCAGCGTCTCGCAGGACGAGATCGGGTGCGGGCTTTGCCTGCGGATGTAGCCGAGCGCTTCCGGATTGAAGCTGTCGATCTCGACCCAGAACATGTCGATGTCGGCGATCGCGCGCAGGATCTTCAGATAGCCTTCGGTCTTGGCGTTGAAGTTGCAGTCGAGCAGGATCTCGACATCGGGGCCTGCGCCGTCGCGGATTGCCTCCAGATGCATGTGCAGGTCGCGCAGGATTTTGCGGTCGACATTGATCTCGGGCGCAAACGGCGAGCCGAAGCCGGGCCGCCAGCCCGTCGGCTTGCCGTCGTCATAGGAGAAGATGTTGGTCTTGAGCGCCGAAAATTTCTTCTCGCGCACCTCGCGCCCCATGGCCTTGACGTCGTCGAGGCTTTCGATTCCTGGCTTGTACCAGGAGGGATGATTGATCCGCCACGTCGCGCAATGCGACCAGTACACGCGCACGCGGTCGCGGATCTTGCCGCCGAGGAGCTCATAGCACGGCACGCCGAGGCACTTGGCCTTGGCATCGAGCAGCGCGTTCTCGATCGCGCCCAGCGCCTGCGCCACCACGCCGCCGGCGGCCGGGCGCGTTGCCGCGAACAGTTCGGCATGAATGCGCTCGTGCTGGAAGACGTTTTGTCCGATCACGCGGGCAGAGAGCCGCTGGATCGCGGCGCCGACGCCGGGCGAGCCAAAGCCCTCGTCGAACTCGCTCCAGCCGACGATGCCGTCTTCCGTGGTCAGCTTGACGAAATGATAGTTTCGCCAGCCTGCATCGCAGGCGAGGATTTCGATGGCAGCGGCTTTGGATGATGTCGTCATGTCGCTCCCCGGCGGCCGCTCAATGAGCCTTGTTGATCTCTTGCTTTGTTAAGCCAAGGCACGAGCCCCGTGAAGCGATGGAGGCGCGCAGCGCTTATGCAGCCGCGTCGTTTTGCGGCGCGACAAAGCTGCTGGAAAGGCTGGGGATAGTCACGATGTTTCCGGGGTTCGCCGCGAAATTGCGCCGGCTTCTGTCCCTTTTGGCCACAATCGGACCGCCACCATCAGCCCCATGCAAGCCTTGGCCGTTATCTCTATTCTGGCGCTGCTCACCCTGGGCGGGGCAGCCGTTTCCGACCAGATTCTCACGGCCGATCAGCAAATCGTGCAGAGGGTTCAGTAGGGCGCACGATTGGCGAAGGCGCGTTGTCTTTGGGGGATGACAGATGCTTTCGGTAGACCAGTTTCTGAGACTGATCAGCGTGCCGGCCGTGTTCGTGGCCTTCATCATTGCATCGCAGGTTTCGGCGGCCCTGACCTCGAACTGAGCCTTCCTGCCGCGGGCGCTTTGGCGTCGCATTAGCCGACGACGGACGAGCCGAGCAGGGCTACCACCGCGAGCGCCATCAGCGCCGTGCCGAGCCAGCCGAGCGCGATCAGCCATGTCCGCGCCCTGAACTTGCCCATGACACCGGCGTTCGAGACGATCAGCATCATCATCGCCATGATGGGGACGGCGACGATGCCGTTGAGCACGGCGCTCCACACCAGCATGTGGATGGAATCGATGCCGGTGAAGCCGAGCGAGAAGCCGATGACGGTCGCGGCCGCGATGATCGTGTAGAAGCCGACGGCTTCATCCGGCTTTGCCTCCAGCGTGGCGCGCCATCCGAAGATCTCCGCAACGCCATAGGCCGCCGAGCCCGCCAGCACCGGAATCGCCAGGAGGCCCGTGCCAATGATGCCGAGCGCGAACAGCAGGAAGGTGAAATCGCCGGCGAGCGGCCGCAGCGCTTCGGCGGCTTCCGTTGCCGAATTGATCCTGGTGACGCCGTTGGCGTGCAGGACTGAGGCCGTGGTCAGGATGATGAAGAAGGCGATGCCGTTCGAGAGCAGCATGCCGAGCGTGGTATCGGCCCTGATGCGCGTCAGCTCGGGATCCCCGGCGCGCGGCGCCTTCGTCAGCGGCTGGCGATTCCTGTGGTTCATCTCCTCGACCTCCTGGGAGGCCTGCCAGAAGAAGAGATAGGGGCTGATGGTGGTGCCGAGCACGGCGACCACCATCAGGAAATAATCGGCGCTGATGTTGGCCTGCGGCCAGACTGCTGCGAGCAGCGCCGTGCTCCAGGGGATGTTCACGGTGAAGGCGGTCGCGACATAGGCGAACAGCGAGAGCGTCAAAAATTTCAGCACCGGCGTGTAGCGACGATAGGGCACGAAGACTTGGAGCAGGGTCGAGGATGCCGCGAAGATCAGCGCGTGCTCGTGGTTCAGCCCGCCGATGACGAGCGAGAGCGCCTCTGCCATCGCGGCGATGTCGGCCGCGATGTTGAACGTGTTCGCGGCAACGAGCATCGCGACCAGCGCCAGCACCAGCCAGCGCGGCACGAGCTTCATGACGTTGGCCGCCAGCCCCTTGCCGGTGACCCGGCCGATCCGCGCGCTGACGAGCTGGATCGCGATCATGAATGGCAGGGTGAGAAACACCGTCCAGAGCAGGCCATAGCCGAACTGCGCGCCGGCCTGCGAATAGGTGGCGATGCCCGACGGATCGTCGTCGGCGGCCCCTGTGATCAGACCGGGCCCCAGCCGCTTCAGCACCATCCGGAGGGATTTTGGCGGTGCGGGAAGGGTGGGGGCGCTCATGGAGGGCGGTGTCTCGCGTCGGCTGGCTTTTCCGAATTCTCCCGGCTAACTCGGGTTAGGGACGAAAAGTTCCCGCCGTCTGCTCGACAGCACGTTTCGGATTGTCCGCATTCGCGGTTGACACGTCGCGCAAATCACCTGTAAACAGGCATCATCGCAGAAATCGTCGAGCCCGCGCCGTCACCGGTCGCGGGCTTTGTTGTTGAGGTGGCCGGAGTGACCCAGCAGACTAGCGGACGCTGACGAACATTCCCGGGCGGCTGCCAGGCCCGCGCCTGCAGGAACGCTCACCTGACGATGAATGCTTGAATATAGTTTTCGAGTGCGTTTTGTTGGGGGAATAGCGGGTGCTCCATGGGCGGCGGATAAACTATTTCCCGCGCGAATATGTCGCGCCACGGACGCGTCACTTCATCCGGAAGCGCTTGCTCGAAAGTGCGGCACTCCACAGAGCAGAACATGTTGATCAGAGAGCTATAAAATCTGCACTTCGCCGAGAACGCTTTGATTGCATGAATATCCTTCGTGGGTGTGTCGCTAGCTACCGCTGTTAACGACGCTGGAGGCATTAGAAATACGTTCGCAGTTTCTTGCCCGTCTTCATCAAGGCCCATGTGACATGCCGCGTTCCAATGGACGATTTCGTTGCGTTCTATGTCGATCGGCCGGAGTTGGCTAAAAAGAGACTTTCTGAATTCCTTGAGTTCTTCCTGAAACTTCTGTCGGAACAGCTTCTCTAGAATCTTGTTTCTTGCATCAGAGTTAGTAATTCTAAAGAGAACAATGGCGGCGGTCCTTATTGATGTGTCCGAGAGGCCGGCGAAAAGTGTTGCAAATGACTGCTCTAGGTTTGCGTACGCTTGAATTGCCTTTCCTCTTGCCGCCCAAATTTCGTGGCCCTCGGCGATCGGAATCACTTTGTTCATATCGATATTTGCCATTGTAAAATCTCTCGTCACATTTGATCGAACGGCATTCAATTTCAACAATTCAAATCCGTGAAGCTATGTCTTCCTTTTCAGCCCCGCGCGCGACGATCTTGAGCTCTTGGTCCGCGAGCGGTCGCTGCAGCGCCTTGGCTTCATCCCATGGTGCCCGTAGCCACACGTCCCGTTCTTCAGCGGTAGTCAGGATCACCGGCATGGCCTTGGAATGGATCGGCTCGACAATCGCATTCGGTGCAGTGGTGAGGAAGCCATAGACCTGATGCGGGCCGGCGATGGGTTTTGATTTCGTACCGCGATCACCGTTGAAAATGGTCCAGATGCCGGCGAAGGCGAACATCGGTCGTGCGTCCGCGAGCGCGAACCACACGACGTCTTTCTTCTTGGTCTCCGGGTTGGGCTCCGGTGCGTACTCGGCAAAACTGTTGACCGGCACGAGACAACGGTTCTCCGGCTTGAGCCAGGCGCGCCAGTGCGGCGAGGAGGTGTTGCGGATGTTCGTCACCGGCGGGCCGCCGGTGCGCGGTGGCGGCGGCATGCCCCAGCGCATCATCACCATCTCGCGTTCGCCGCTGCCGGCATCGCGGATGACCGGCGCCGGGTAATCCGGAAACACGCCCGGCATCGGCGCCAAGTTGCCTTCGTAGCGGCGAACGACACGAAAGAGATCGGCAATCGCCGCCTGATTGGTGGTGATCGAATAGAGATTGCACATGAACGCGATCGATCCTTGGTGCTCTCCGGATAGGAGCGCCCGGCAGTCTCTCACGAGGTTTGCTCTTCGCGCGGGTGAATCTTTTTGCCCGAACGAGGCCATAACGCATTGACTTCTTGTTCTTGTTTTGTTCTTATCAAGCTTCATCGCCTGCAAGAGCCGAGAATGCCAACCCTCGAATTCATCCGCTCGGAGATCGAGCGCAGATAGGGCGCCAACGCAAGGAGGTCTTGCAGCTTCAACGCGCCGGCATCTCGACGGCCTCGGCCGAGACTCTGTTGGAGCGCATGCAAGGCAAGGTGGAGCAGCTCTGTGCGCAGCGCGACGCGCTGAGGAAGTCTGAGCCGGGTCCGGTGAAGGGCAGGGTGCTGGGAGGACGAAAATGGTGAGAGAGCGCCCGCAATATTTTACGGATAGCGACGAACATTCGGAGTTCGTGAAGGCGCTGGCTCAAGTCCGCCGCCTCGCACCATTTGAAGGCTGGTGCGCTATGCACGTTCAAGCCATTCAAGTTGCGATCGATCAGTACGCAGAAGCGGCTCTCGGCAATCGCGAGTTCTTCTGGAATAAGCCGCACAGTGCCGGGTAGGCGCAATTATCGTTTGTTGCGTCGAAACTAGCGGATGCTGACGAACATGCCCCACGCGGCCGCGAGACCTGCGCCTGTAACAACATATATGGGGTTGTCGCAGAAGGCGCTTCCGTAAGTACACACGGTGGCACCAAACGAGCCGATCTCGTTATGGCTCGCGGAATAGAACAGACCTGACAGGCCAAGCAGTGCACCGGCGACGTAGTACATCGATCTCCTCCTCGATGGACTTCAAGCGGAGGGCCGCCGCGCAACGCTTGATCCTTCATCGGAGATGATGGTGGCGTGAAGAAGTTTCATTCCGCCAAATTCGATTTGGTGCATTTTAGATAAAGTTCGACACGTCGGGGCGTCTAGGAATGTCGGTTTGAAAAGGAAGAGCGGGCATTCGGGGCACATATAAGAATCCGAAACGACTTGACGCGTCGAGTGCACATCAACCCGCGCGGAAGAATCCGCTGCGGGCTTTTTCGTTATGATGCGCGAGACACGTGATGGCGCATCACGGGGGCGAAATCTCTCGGAAGATTGCCGATGGGCATCAACTCTCTGAGCCGACTATTCCGCCCTGCGAACTTGCTCAGACAAAGGCTGCGTGTTGACTTGCGTTCCCTATTTGTTCCAGGGTAGCCTCTGTTCTGCCCTTGAGCGAAAGAGATGGTTGCTGAATGAGTGCTCTCGCCTTTGTGCTGCTGGACAATCCGACAACTCCGGATATGTCGGCCGTCGCCAAAGCTCTTCGCACGCGGTATCCCGAATTGCCGGCGGAGGCAGTGACGGATGATACCCCCGCGGGGGCTCGGCAAGCAAATTCGCCGCTCATTCGCTGCGGTAACGAATTCGTCGCGGTGATGTCGATGGCGGCGCCTATACCGCAGGATCCGGGCCTATGGTAGCGTACTGCCACGACTTGGTCGGAGGGCAAGACGATTGCGGCGCGGCATCGAGGCCATCTGATCGTGTCAGTGCTTGGGAAAGGCCCGCAGCCGCTGCCCGCTGCGCGTCTCAGCACCGCGGTGACCGGCGCACTGATCGCCGTTATCCCGGAATGCTGCGGCGTGGTGTGGGGCGGCAAGGTTGCACGGCCTGCCAGGCTGTGGCTCGAGATGTCCAGCCGGTCCTATGCGCCGTTTCCCGACTATCCTTTCACGCTGTGGGTCGACACCCTCCCTTTTCGTTCATCTGCGGGAATCGGCGCGGTCACGATGGGGCTCGCCGCATTCGCCGGACGCGAGATTGAATTCGAGACTGCAAAGCTCCCGTTTCCAATGATGATTGACAAGGTGGCGGGCCTTGCCGCCTATCTCGTCGAGCATGGAAATGTAGTCAAGGACGGCGACAAGTTTGGAGGAGACGAGCGCGAGCGCTTCGCGGTCCGATACAAGAAGTCCGACCGGTTTGGCGGAATGCCTGTCTTTTTCTGTGTGACGGACTAGACGCTGATAGCGATCACGCTGGTAAGGCATCACGCCGAGAGAATAGACCGGAATGAGTGGCGAAAAGTCAAAATCGATTGCGAAACGACCCAGAGCGCGCAAGCGCAAATTCTATGTGGTCGGTCCTGATTACCGGGTCGGAGGCAAGCCGGGTTTCCGGTTGGAAGATAACAGCGTCATTCCCTATGGAGTGGAGCACCTTCCCGATTTCGCCGAGCCGCCGCGTTTTGTGTTCAATAAATCGGCCGGAGATCTTCCCTATGATTTGGAGCCATGTGCCGGGTTTTGGCTGATTTCCGACCAAACAAAGGTTGTGTTGGAGGCCGCGGATCCGAATGCTTTTTCCTTTGTGCTGTGCGACGTGCGCGTGCCGTATGGTGTTTGGGACGGGCCCCGCTATTGGCTCTGCGAAGTTGTCCGTATCCTCGATGCGCTGGACGAAACGCGGTCGCGCTTGAAGATCGGAATCCGCGACGACGATCGGTATCTCGACTTCGGCAAGAAGTTCTACGACTTTTCCGGAGGTGCCGAACTGGTCTTCCAGGGGGACGTGATCGGCGAGGCCCACGTCTTCCGCATGGCCCATCGCGGATCGACCGTCATATGTGATGGGGTGCTAAAGGATGCCTGCAAGTCGGCGGGTCTGAAGAGAATCCGTTTTAGGGACGTCTCGAACCTTTGACTGGACAGGAAGAGACGTGGTTTCGGAAAGAGCAAATGTCGATCCTCTTTGACTAACCCGTTGTCGCGCAGCGCTTCGCAAATCATGATGCGTTTCGCAGCACGGATTCCGTGACATCCTTCGTGTTCTCGAGGAACTCGATGAAAGCGAAGTTGTGTTTGAAGATCGAAATGCTTGATGAGGTCTATCGCCGCTTCGGCGAGAAGTTCTACAATTTTTCGGGGCGCTGAACTGGTCTTCAGGGAAGACGCGGTCGGCGACGCGCATGTCTTCCGTATAGCTTATCGCGGATGACCGTCAGATGCGATGAGGTACTGAAGGATGCCTGCAAGTCGCGGGCCTGAAGAGGATCTGGTTTGAAGTCGTCTCCAAATTTTAAAAAGTCGACTCGGCGAGACGTCGATTTCGGAAAGAACGTATGTCGATACTTTTTGATCATCACATTATCCCGCAGGAGTTCGCCGGCCATGATGCATTTCGAGGCATGGACTCCGAGATGTTCAACATTGATTCTCCTGGTAATCGAATCTATTTGCCAGCGGATAGAGAGATAGCCGCGGATATGGATCTATCGCGGCATCCCAGCAGGCATGTCTCCACATATACTGATGCGGTTGAGGAGGTGCTTGACGAGATCAAGAAGATGGAGGACCCGAGCGCTCGCGCTGCAGAGATCAAGACCCTGATCGACGCCATGAGGGTCGGATTCGCCAATGGCGATCTCCATACGAACGTCGGTGCAGGCAAGACGCGGGAGGACGTTGACAATGGAATAAAGAAAGTCTTCGCCGACCACAAACGCTATCTCGCAGAACGGCCAGATCAGCTTCAGGCGGTCAGAGATCTCGAACAGAAGGCAGCCGCTGCCGGTCAAGATCATCTGATCCAATGGTCGGCGATCCTTGGCAATACCATGAGGGAGAGGATGCTAAGTGAGGCAGTTGCAAAGAATCCCGGGATCAATGTAACTGCCGGGAATATGAACCTGGGTGGAACGCTCTGGTACTCTAAGTTTATCGCCGCAGATCGCAATCCGTACCTCTATCCCACTCCCGGATCGGTACCGCCCAAGGCTGAGGACTTCGCGCCGCTTCCGGGCTTCAGTTCGCCTTCGCTCGATAAGCTGAACCAAGCAGAAGGATTTACACGACACAATCCAGCGCAGACCTACGGATTGCCCGGATTTCCTGTGCCCGATCCAACCTTGGGAAGGTTTGGGCAATTGCCTCCGAGCACGGCCGCTCCGCAGGATCCTCTGGTCCTCAAATTCGACCCGGCGACTGGGGCGCCTCTTCCATTCTCCGAACGTTCGCCAATACTCGAACCTGGGGATCCGGTAGATGGGACGCCGCCGGACGGTTTCTATACCGCAGCGGGGCTCGCTGCTCTCGCGGCAGTAGCTCCGGAGCTAGCGCTGCTGTTGGGAAGGTGGGCTATTCCCAGTATTTTGAGTGCTACCGCTGTTCCAGCGTTTGGAGCCAGCAATGCAAGCAACGCAGGGTCCGGTAGTGGGGGCGTTTTCTCTATGGGCACGGCTCCATATGATGCATTCAACGCTAGCTCTTCTGCTTCCAACAGGAACACCAGCGGCGGCTATCCTCGCGGATCTCCATTCGGGCCGCCTCTGATCGAGAGCACACCGCTGCAACAAGAACCGGCTCGCGCCAATTCTTTTGCTGACCGCTTCGGAAGTTGGACCGAGACCCCGGCGGGTACGATGCCCGCTCAGGTGTCGGGCGTGCTTGCGGCTCCCGCCGACGGTGCGGCGCGAACTGTCGCTCCCGAAGATGTTCGGCGTCTCACGCGCGTGAACGCGTCGAACTCAGCTAACGCGTTCAAATCGGGGACGTCACCAGTCCCTTACTTGCCTTCGGAGTTCAACGACCGCTTTGGCAACTGGAGCATGCCGCCTGATCGACAGTCGTCGCAAGCAAGCAGGCCGGTCGGCACCTTCGCTGACGAGCCGAGCTATTCCATCCTGCCGCCGATCTGGGGATTGGAGGATCCCCGCGTCGCGCAGAACGACACCGAAGAATGGCTCTCGCGCTGGATACGTCCGCTTCTGCGGTAGGACCGAATGGAATAACGAAGATCACCCTGCGCACACGAACGACGCGTCTCGCGTTCTGCATGACTGGACTTGATCGTTGATCCGTCGGGCAAATCAACGGCAAAATGGCATCATCGAAAGAGTTCGTATCACCCGCGCGGAGAAATCCGTCGCGGGTTTTTTTTCGTTTCGATGCCCGCTATGAGGCGCTGTCGTTCCGTTGGAGACGAATGTCCGTTGTTGACAGGAGAACAGATCAACATGCGACCAAACCGAGACGCCGCTTTTGACCTAGGCGGAAATCGGCTGGAAGGCGACCCTATTTTGCGTCAGGCCCGTCGTGTAGCTTAGCCCCCGCACACGCGGGTGAGACCGGTGCCCTCCGGCTCCAACCGCCGACCCAGGAAGGATCGAGAGATGGCGTACGCAATCTCCACAAGCCTGGCTCCTTCATGGATTGGCCTTGCGACTGCGGCGTTTCTCACCCTCGGTGGATCGACGCCGGCTTTTGCCCAGGATGCGGTTGTCGCAACGCTTCCTCAGGACATTCATTTCGAGGGACCCGCCGGAGCGGTGGGAATCGCTACCCTATATGGCGATCCGAAAAAGGCGGGAGTATTTTCGGAGCGGGTGAGAATCCCATCTGGCTTCAAGATCATGCCGCATTGGCATGGTGAGACGCGAACGGCCATCGTTCTGTCCGGCACCTTGTATTACGCGAACGGTGATCAGTGGGATGAAAGTAAATTCAAGGCCTACCCACCCGGCTCGTTCTTGATTGAACCGGCGAAAATCTCCCACTACGCGATGGCAAAGGACGGCGAGGTGGTTCTTCAAGCGACGAGTATCGGTCCGAGCAGCACCGTCAAGATTGAACAGGCGAAGAAGTAGGTTAGCGGTGGCACACGCCTCAGCCTGAATGTTCGCTCCTGGCCCAGCGTCGCAAATCTGACACGTCCCGCTGACGTCCGCTTTCGGGGGCGGAGCCGACTAGATTGGCTCACACGAGTTTTTCGCCTTTTTAACTCGAAGCGGACATTCCGCATGGCTCGATGGTTTCGAGCCATGCTGTCTTGTGTCTCTTGTGCGGTGGGTGGGCGGCATGGACTAGCGGCGGCCCGAATGCTCGGCGAATTGCTTTTCGCCGGGCAACTTGCCCCCGGCCAGCAGGCTGGTGCAAATCCACCGAGATTCTCTGGGTTGCGCTCCAAGGAAAGCCTTGGTCTCTACGCACTGCGCGTAAGTGTTGTAGCTGAGCGTGTCCGTGCACGTTGGCGAGAACATGCTACCATCCATTCCTCCCTGGCCAGCAAGGCTACATCCAACCCAGGGGGCGTTGCCGACCCTGAAACTTGTTTCGCAACCACCGTTGCAGCTGCGGGCCTCTCTCTCCAGCTTGGCAAGCCTCCCCAATGTTGAATTCGGCGCGAACACTGGCGTTTGAGCGGTTGAGGTGCCGGTTGTCCTGCGGGATGTCCCCGTGTTTGACGACCCCCGTTGCAGATGATGGGGCCTGGCCGCCTGCTCCGGCGCATTGACCGTGACACCGGGTAGCGTGCTGGTGGCCGAGCCTTGCGACGATGCCGGGCCATACAGGAAGACAGTTGCGAACATAGCGAGGATCGAGGGAGCGACAGCACTTGAAGAAAATTTCATGATGATGCCTTTCCGGGACGGACAGGCCGTCCATTGGTCAAAATAACCACGCGCAATTCGTAGCTTGTATTCTGCAACCTGGCTAGCGGTCTGCTCGCCGAAAAGTTGTGCAGGCCGGCGTTGCGGGCCACGGATACGCCCCGAGCAAGCGCCTTGTGCGGCACAACAATCGCGTTGGAAGAGCACGGGCACCTGTGCTGTCCTCCGCTCGTGGCCCTTAAGAGACAAACCGGCATATTTCGGGGAATGTCGGTTTGGAAACGTAGAGCGGCCATTCGGATCAGATAGGAAAAACCGAAAACAACTTGACGCGTCGGGCAAATCACCAGTAAAGTGGCATCATCGAAAGAGTTCGCATCAACCCGCGGCGGAGAAATCCGCTGCGGGTTTTTGCTTTGATACGAGCCTCCCAGGCGCGGTCCTTCTGTTGCCGGTGATTGGGAGCCGAACATCCGCTTCCATTTGTGCCCCCTTCCAGCATCCGGATTTGAACCGCGTCATTAGGTGAAGCGACTACAGATAGCCGGCCATGCAAAATGCTGGGATTCTCCGACAGGTTCGAACGAACCGAGCCGGTACGCCCAGTTTTCGTTCTGTCCAAGATCACTCATATGAAGTTAATTCTGCGGGGCGCGCTGGCGGCTCTGGCCTTCGCATCGATAGTCTGGTTGGTGGCGGCGCCCTCGGCGGACGACGACGTCAATACGTGTGGAAAGGCATCTGGCGACGAGGCAATAGCCGCGTGCACACGTGGCATTGACTCCGGTCGATATAGCGGCCGTCAGCTTGCTGCGCTCTTCAACAATCGTTGCTCCGAGTGGAACGGAAAGAGGGAAAGCGACAAAGCCTTTGCGGATTGCAGCCAAGCGATCCTGCTTGATCCGGACTACGCATTGGCGTTCTTCAACCGCGGCAACGCCTATTTTGCCAAAGGCCAATACGACCGCGCCATCGAGGAATACAACCAATCGATCCGGCTCAATCCGAACTACGCACATGCGTTCAGCAACCGCGGCAACACCTATTCCAACAAGGGCCAATACGACCGCGCCATCGAGGATTACAACCAGGCGATCCGGCTCAAACCGAACGACGCATTTGCGTTCTACAACCGCGGTACCGCCTATGACGCTGAAGGCCAACACGACCGTGCCATCGAGGACTTCAACCAGACGATCCGGCTTGATCCGAACCGCGCAGATCCGTTCTACAACCGCGGCATCGCCCACAAGGCCAAGGGTCAATACGACCGCGCCATCGAGGATTACGACCAGGCGATCCGGCTCGATCCGAACTACGTAAATGCGTTCAATAACCGCGGCACCTCCTATAGCGCCAAAGGCCAATTCGACCGCGCCATCGAGGATTTCAACCAGGCGATCCGGCTTAATCCAAACCACGCTGAGGCGCTCAACAACCGCGGCATCGCCTATAATGCTAAAGGTCAATACGACCGCGCCATCGAGGATTTCGACCAGGTGATCCGGCTTGTGCCGAACCAGGCAATAGCGTTTTATAACCGCGGCTTTGCATGGGAACAAAAGAACGATCTGCAACGCGCATTGGCCGATTACCAGAAATTCTCCGAATTGGCCCCGTCCGATCCTGATGGTCCAAAGGCAGTTGAGCGCTGCACGAAGGTGTTGAGCGGTCCGTGACAGCCGTGCTTTCGATATTCCCATTGACCAAAAGTCAGTCTGCGACATCGAACGACCTGGCGTCGCAGTTTGGAGGCAAACTGCCACAGCTCTGCGAATGTCGGTTTGGAAGGCTAAGGCGGGCATTCGAGCCGGATAGGAAAATCAGAAATGGCTTGACACGTCGGGCAAATCACCACTAAAGTGGCATCATCCAAAGAGTTCGCATTAACCCGCGCGGAGAAATCCGCCGCGGGTTTTTTTTATTCCAATTCCGGGATCGGACGGCGGCGGCGCATCGCGGCCTCGCCCTCGTTGAAACGCGTTCACTGAGCGCCGATCAGCGCGCCGTCGTCTGAACTATTATTGGCCGTGCACGCGCGAACGTGCCGGCCCGCGGCGCGGCTATGAGCCAGAGCCGCCGCGGTCCCCGGATCGGGGATAGGGTTCGCGCCCGAAATGATTCGCGCTTCTCGCGATCTGCCGCGCATTTTCTTTTAGGAGCAGCCAATGACAGCCTATCTGATCTCGCTCGCGCTTGCCGGCCTGCTCGCGATCGTTTTGTGGGAGACAGTTTCATGAATGAGGATCCGGAGTGCGAGCACGAGAGCGACGCCGTCCGCCCGCCTGTCGCCAAGAGGACTTCCAGGGCGAGAACTCTCACCGAAATTCGGTCTGTGGCGCGTAGCCACACCAGAACCGCCATCAAACTTCTGGTCTGGGACAAAGTCCTGGGTCTTGGACGGACAGATGCGCTGGCAGGCTTTGCCTCGGTGACAGCAAATCTCGTGGTCTCATTTTATTTCGCCAAGCGTGGGTTCGAGAACGTCGCAAGGATCATCAAGCGGTGAGCATTCGGGACGACGAGATCAGGGCCATCGTTGTGGAAACGCTGGCCGAGCAGCAGAGGCTTCAGCACGAAAGTATCGACGCGATCGTCTCGAAGGCTGTCGCCTCGATCCTGGCATCGCTCGGCATCGAAGATGACGATCGCAAGGAATTGAGGGCGGACTTCCAGCACCTTCGTCGGTGGAGAAAGAGCGTGGAACAGGCTCAGAGCTACACCTTCAAGGCGGTCATCACCGTGATCGCGACCGGCCTGATCGGCGCGCTCTGGCTGGGCGTCAAGGTCGTGCTGAGTAAGTGAGCAAGGGCAGTGACATCGCGCCCGAAGATCCGTCTTGCTTTTCAGAGGGCGAACCCGTGTACCGTATTCGGGCTGTCGACAGCGACGACGACGAGGTCGCCGAGATCCTCCGCGATCTTCATCAATGGACCTTCTTCGGCACCGCAGCCGTTCCACAGTTCGGATCGGGATCCTGGTGGCTTGTTCATAGCGGAGCCAAGGCCGTCGCTTTTGCGGGCGTCGTGCCGTCCACGCATGCCCCCAACAGCGGATATCTTTGCCGTGTGGGAGTCTTGCAGGAGCATCAAGGGCGCGGGCTGCAACGCAGACTGATGCGGGCGGTCGAGATGCAGGCCCGGCGAATCGGTTGGGAGAGCATCGTGTCGGACACGACCGACAACAGGATATCGGCGAACAACTTCATCAGGACTGGCTACCGGCTCTATGAGCCGGAGGTGCCCTGGGGATGGAGGAACACGCTCTACTGGCGAAAACGGCTGAACCGGAGTTTAGGTGGGTGAGCTTCCGTGAAGCGGAATGCACCACGCAAAAACAAAGCACGGCCTCGCCTTTAAGGGACGATGGACCACCGTCCGTTGCATGGAAGCGGCCCGGCAGCATCACGCTGCCGGGCCGCTTTTGCGTTTCGATCGGCCCGTTGTGCCGGCGATCTGCGATACCACTGCTGATCGGACGCGGGCGGGGGACTTGCGCTGCGTCGTGCCGCGGGCTTTAAAGTCGGTATTCGGCGGCCACAAGCCGATGTAGGGAGCAAGCCAGCATGAATGATCACCCGCAACTGCCGGAGCGTCCACCGCGCGCCGGGAACGGGCCTACGGCACTTGACGGACTGCTGGTCATCGATTTCACGCGTGTGGTCGCAGGACCGGCCTGCACGCAAATGCTCGGCGATTTCGGCGCAAATATCATCAAGATCGAAAATCCCGACGGCGGCGACGATACGCGGGCCTATGAGCACGCCGAGATCGGAGGCGAGAGCGCCGCCTTTCTCAGCCTCAATCGCAACAAGCGTGGCATCGCGCTGGATCTCGCAGTGCCGACCGCGTGCGAGGTGGCGCGCGAGCTGATCCGCAAGGCCGACGTGGTCGTCGAGAATTTCTCGGGCGGCGTCATGAAGAAGTTCGGCTTGGATTATGAATCGGTCGCGCCGATCAATCCGCGGCTGGTTTACTGCTCGATCTCTGCCTATGGCCGGACCGGGCCGTTTGCCTCTCGGCCCGGCTTTGATCCCATCACCCAGGCCGAGAGCGGCTTCATGTCGCTGAACGGCTTCCCCGATGGACCGCCAGTCCGGACTGGTCCGCCGATCGTCGACATGGCGACAGGGTTGGCGGCCGGGAATGCCATCCTTCTTGCGCTGCTGGCCCGGGAGAGGCTGGGCCGAGGGCAGCACGTTGAAGTCGCGTTGTTTGATATTGCGATGGCCATGACTGGCTTCTATGGCATGGCCTATCTGATCAACGGCCAGAATCCCGGGCGGTTCGGCAACTCGCCGAGTGGTTCTCCCACGGTCGGAGTCTATGAGGCGTCTGACGGACCGCTCTATATGGCGTGCGGCAATGACAGGCTTTACCGGCGGCTGGTCGTTGAGGTGCTTGATCGACCTGACCTCATCACCGATCCTCGCTTTGCGACGCGGAAAGCGCGCTCCGAGAACAAGGAGAAGCTGCGCGCCGCCATTGCCGAGGTGTTTGCCGGCGATCGCCTCGAGAACTGGATGACGAAGATGAAGCAGGCCAATATCCCGGTTGGCTATCTTCGCACCGTCGAGGAAGGCTTCAATGCGCCAGAGGCGCGAGAACGGCAACGGCTGAACCGGATCCCGCACCCCACGGCAGGCTGGGTGCCCAACATCGAATCTCCGGTGTCCATGAATCTCACGCCCGCAATTGAGCCCGTCGCGGCGCCGCTGTTGGGTGAGCACACCAGGGACGTCCTGCGCGAGACGCTTGGTTATGACGAGCGACGGCTCGGCGAGCTTGCGGAGAACGGCGCCTTTGGAGCCGGCCGGCGATTGGGGTAACCAACCCGGAACGTCGTCTCGCGTCGGGAGCGTCGGCGAATGGAGGGGAGTGACGATGGACATCCAACTATACGGTTTCTGGCGATCGATTGCGTCGTTTCGCGTGCGGGTGGCGTTGAAGCTCAAGGGGCTCCCGTTCAAGGAAATTCCCATCGACATCATGTCCGGCGAGCAGTTCACGCCTGACTATGATGCCGTGAACGCGGAGCGCGTCGTGCCGACTTTGGTGCACGACGGATACCGGGTGTTTCAGTCGCTTGCGATCATCGAATATCTCGACGAAGTCAGTCCCGAGCCGGGGTTGTTGCCGACGGATCCGGCCGATCGCGCGTATGCGCGGTCGCTGGCTCTGGTGACGGTTGCGGACGTCCATCCGCTGGTGACGCCGCGCGTGCGTAATCATTTGGCAAAGGCATTCGGGGCAGATGGTATCGCAATCACAGGATGGGCCGAGCATTGGGCGCGCGAGGGGCTGGCGACCTATGAGCGGCTCCTCGCCAGGCGAGCGCCGGCTCCGTTCGTCCTAGGCGCCACGCCCGGGATAGCCGATATCTGCATCGCGGGGCAGGTTGTGGGGGCCCATTTCCTCAAATGGGATATGGCGCCTTATCCGACCGTGGCCCGGCTCGCGGATCGCTGTTTCGCGCTGCCGGCCTTTGCGACGTCTCATCCTTTCGAGCAGCCCGGGTACAAGGCTGAATCCGGCCGCTGACATTGCATCGTCTTGATCTGGCGGGCTTTCGGCCGCATAACAGTGGCGAAACGAGGGACACGAATGGTGGCCGGCAATCCCATTTCAGGTGCGGCCCAGCCGGAGGCGGAGACCGCTGAGCATGCCTATGCCGCGATGATCGCGCGCGCCAGGGCGCTCGTTCCTCAATTGCGACAGCGCGCAGCGCGGACGGAGGAGCTTCGGCGCCTTCCGCCCGAAACCGAGCAGGACCTTCATGACGCAGGCCTGTTCAGGATTCTTCAGCCCAAGCGCTTCGGAGGGGCGGAGCTCGATTACGGCGCGCTGATCGATTGTGCCGACCTGCTGGGGCAGGCGGACGCTTCAGTGGCCTGGAATTTTGCCAACCTGGCGAGCCACCATTGGATGCTTGGCATGTTCGAAGAGAAGGCCCAGACTTTGGTCTGGGGCCACGATGCCAATACTCTGATCGCCTCGTCGTTCATTTTCCCCGCCGGTCGTGCCCGGAAAACCGATGGCGGTTATCGACTGCACGGAAGCTGGCCGTTCTCGTCGGGTGTAGCGTCCTGCGAATGGAACATGCTTGCAAGCGTGGTCTACTCCGATGACGAGGCCGACGGCATCGAATATCGCATCTTCTTGCTTTCCAGAAAGGACTACAAGATCCTCGACACCTGGAACGCAGCGGGACTGCGCGGCACCGGTTCGAGCGACGTGGAAGTTAGGGATGCCTTTGTTCCCGACTACATGACGGTCGCCGTCGGCAATCTGGCGGGAGGTCCGACACCCGGAAGCGCGGTCAATCCCAATCCGCTCTATGCGCTTCCGGTATTTTCATTGTTTCCGTACGTTCTGTCCGGCGTTGCGCTCGGAAACGCGCAGGCATGCCTGGATGACTACGTCGAGGTCGTTCGCCACCGCATATCGACCTACAACCGCGCGAAGCTGAGTGATTTCCAAAGCACCCAGATCAAGATTGCCGATGCCTCGGCGAAGGTCGACGCCGCACGCTTGATCATGCGCTCTGCCTGTGCGCTTGCCATGGAAGATGCGCGGCGTGGCCACGTTCCGAGCATGGCAGCCAAGACCAGGTACAGGCGTGACGGCGCATTCTCGGTCAATCTGTGTACCGAGGCGGTGTCGATGCTGTTCGCCGCGAGCGGCGCGCGCGGATTGTTCACGAGCGGCGTCTTGCAGCGGCAATTCCGCGATGCCCACGCGATCAACTCGCACCTCGCGTTCAATTTCGACGCGGCTGGTACGAACTATGGCCGCGTGGCGCTCGGCCTGCCGTCCGAGAACCTGACGCTGTGAGGCCGGCCGATGACTGATTTGCCCAAGCAGCCGCCGGCCGCAGACCCAGCCAACGAACTGGCGAGCGACAGCTCGCCGATCGATCCGCGCGATTTTCGCAACGCCCTTGGCAGCTATGCCACGGGCGTGACCATCATTACCGCCGCGGGTCCGGACGGCAAACCCTACGGTTTGACGTGCAATTCATTCGCTTCGGTATCTCTCAATCCACCACTCGTGCTCTGGAGCCTCGTGGTCTATTCGTCGAGCCTGACCGTATTTCAGAATGCCAGCCATT
>NZ_JBBIAM010000085.1:0-42018 GCF_054185185.1 Bradyrhizobium sp. UFLA05-153 | reverse complement strand
GCCTTTAAGACGCTCGTCGGCGACCGCTTCGCGCGTGGTCGCGACGTCGATGAACCCGAGCGCCAGAGCGTTGACGCGCACGCCGAGTGGGCCGAGCTCGATCGCCATGGTTCGCGTCAATCCCTCGATGCCGGCCTTGGCGGCGCTATAGGCAGCCTGGCCGACGTTTCCCGCGCTGGCGATCGAGGAGAAGTTCACGATGGCGCCGCCGCCGCGCCGTGCCATGCGCGCGGCGACCTGGGCTGCGACGACGAAGGGCGCGGTCAGATTCGCTTCGATCACATTGCGCCAGGAGTCCATGTCGTGCGTGACGAGTTTCGCGCCTTTGAAGGTGAGCGTAGGCTCGTTCCAGATCAGTCCGACGGCGTTCACGAGCAATGCGATCTGAGCGCTTGCGGGAATAACGTCCGCGAGCGCTCCACGAACCTCAGCTTCATCGGTGAGATCCAGCGTTCGCAAGACGACCGACGAATGCTGAGGTGATGCGGCAAAGCTTCGGTCGAGTGCCAGCACTGGATGGCCCTTGGCGGCAAAATGCGCCACCAGCTCGCGCCCGACCGCGCCACCGGCCCCTGAGATGATGACCCAGTGATCAGCGTTCGGGGGCATGTCTCATGCGGCCTTCAGGAGACGCTCGACATCTCCGACCGAGCGCAGCCGCTCGATGTCGTCCTCGGACAATTCCCTCCCGACGATCTCCTCCAGGCGCAGCACGAGCCGCACGCCTTTGAGTGAATCCCAGCCATCGAGTTCCGCCAATGGTGTGTCACCGTGCGGGATCGCAATGTTGTTTCGCAGCACTTCCGCCAACAGTTCTGTCGCCTGCATCATCGTCTCTTCGGGACCCGCCGGCGATCGGTAAAACGCCGTGGATTTGCAATATCTTGAGGGGCATCGCGGCACGACCGCGGCGTCCGGTCTTTCATACGGCAAGTGGGCTGGGGGCGCAAATTCGCGGGTATCGGGAATCAACCCTAGGGATATGTGCGAGAGTTACAAGAACTTTGAACCAGCTTCGCACTTTCGGGAACATAGCAACAGGGTGCGGTCTCGTCTTTCCGGCTGAATTCTGCTGGCTCGGGCCAAATTGCTCGTGAAATTTTGTTGGTTGCGTACGATTCCATCGACATCGGCGGGTTGCAACCTCTGGAGGTGGCAGTGCTGCCTGTCTCTTTCCGAGGGTGCGGAGTGCGACGTGATGCCGGGAACTGTTCCGGAATAGACGAATACTGCATTCATTTCAGCAGGCCGGAAATGAGTTCCGGCCAACAAGGAGAGTTCATTATGCGCCGTTTGGCCTTTTTCGCTCTTGCCGTCGTTTTACTTGTGCTCGGGTGTCGGCGACGATGCCAATCCTTGCAGCCGGACGGCCCCGTGCAAGACCTACGCGGGTGCGATCTCCAAGACGGCGGGCCGGTGGTGAAATCAGCACCCTCGATCCTGGCGGATATTTGGCGTCGTTACGATCACGAAGGCGATCACAATCGACGGCGGTGGCGGTCTGGTTGCGTCCGTCCTTGTCGCAGGAACCAACGGCATCGTCGTGCAGGCCGGCGCCACCGACGTTGTCATTCTCCGAAACCTGCGCATCCAATTCGGGTATCAATGGCATCCGGTTCCTGTCCGGCGCTCAGCGCACGGTCGACAATTGCGATATCTTCGGGTTTAGCAGCAACGGCGTCGACGTTGCCCTTGGCGCGACCCGGATGACGGTCATCCGCAACTCGACCTTTAGGAACATCGCAAACAACGGCGTCAACGTCACGGCCAGCGCTGGCAGCGCCGTCGTGAATTTCGAGCTTCCATGGTCCGTTCAAGGGCTCCCTGACGGAGGCGGCGTCCTGGCTTCCACCGGTGCCGTGGTCACGGTGACCAGCTCTGACTTCTCGGATTTCGCAACCGCGCTTGGAACCGCTGGCAACGGTAACCTGACGGTCGACCGCTGGCACATCATAAGGGTTTGCAGTGGCAGGAACGATGTCGAGCGCCGGCAACAACGTGGTCATCGGTTCGACTCAGAACCCGAACGGCGCGGCCTTGCCGCTCAAGTAGTCGGTCGTCGTGGCTCGCGGATATGGGTCAGCCATCCACATTCCAAGCCCCGGGTCGGAAGTCCGGGGCTTTTTTGTCCGGGGAAGGGCTGCGCGCCCGCGTTTAGGCCGCGATCCGGCGCACCATGAACCTTGCCGCGTCGGGGCCGGTGTTGAAGAGCAGGTCAAGCACGCTGACGGCATGTTCAAAGCCGCCATGAAGCTGCGGATAGTCAGGGTAGCCGTGGTAGCTCATCCAATCCGTGGCGATTCCGGCCGCGGCGAACAGCGCCTCGTCGAGATAGGCCCGTGCCGACGGGCCGCTGAGATAGCGGTCGGCGCCGGCGGCCCGCGCAATGGAGAGCAGCCGCGCAGTCTTTACGCCCTCGCCGGGATAGGCGGTATCTCTGACGATTCGCGTGCCAAGCCCGAGCAGGGTTGCGATCTCCCGCGTGAACAGTTCGTTGACGTCGGTGAGCCGCGTCTCTCTCTCGGCGCACTCGTACCAGGCCTTCACCGCCGGCGCGAACGCATCGAAGAACGGCGCGCGTCGGTAGGCGAGCTCCAGCGCGCGCCAGTGCTTCTCGGCCCAGGGTTTCTCGATCAGAACCTCGTCGATCGGCTGATCGAACCGCCCCTTCGTGACTACGGGAATAGTGAGCCATTCGACGCCGTTGGCGGTCTTGATCCGGTTGCGGTTGTGCCAGTGCCGCTTCACGTATTGCATGCGGTCGAAGATCACGTATTCGTCGCACTGCCCGATCAGGTCGAAAAATCCCTTCCAGGGGATGTAGCAGGACTGAATGATGGAGATGCGCACGTTGTGACTAGCAGCCGGCCGAACAATGAGGCGACGCGTCGCCTATAGGAAGGCTTGACGCGCGTGGGTGATCCGAACAGTGTGTCGGCAGGGCCGCATCCGGCCTGCCATCAAGGCTGTGTTTATAGTGACTCTGCGATGAATTCACCTATTATCGTCGTTTCCGCCGCCCCAGCGACCAGCGTGTGCCCCGCATGACGGGTGCGGGCGCAGCACGGCGCCGCTGCCTAGCCTGCGCCGCGGAACAAGCGATCGCCGACAACGAGCCGATCTGGCCAGTCGGCTGGCGTTGTCCCGCCTGCGCACGTGCCGTGGGGATAAGCGAGGGCATCCCGATGTTCGCGCCCGACCTTGCCGATACCATCAGCGGTATGGATCCGCGTGGCTTCGAGGCGCTCGCGAAGGTCGAGGCCGAGCACTTCTGGTTTGTGGCGCGCAACGAGCTCTTGGTCGGCCTTGCCAATCGATTCTTTCCCGAGGCGCGCCGCTTCCTCGAGGTCGGATGCGGCAACGGCGTCGTGCTGCGCGCGTTTGCGCAATCGCGCGCTTGGCATCGCCTGGTCGGATCGGAGCTGCATCCCTCAGGACTGACCTTTGCCCGCAAGCGCTTGCCGAATGTCGAGTTCGTGCAGATGGATGCGCGCAATATTCCGGCCCTAAACACCTTCGATCTGGTCGGAGCGTTCGACGTCATCGAACATATTGCCGACGATGAGGGCGTTTTGCGCGGCATGCGTGCGGCAACGGATACAGACGGTGGCATTATCGTCGCAGTGCCGCAGCATCCCTGGCTGTGGAGCCGCGCCGATGAGATCGCCTATCATGAGCGGCGCTACCGCCGCGGCGAGTTGGAGGAGAAGTTCAGCCGCAACGGCTTCGAGGTGCTGTTCTCGAGCTCCTACACTTCGTTGCTTCTGCCGCTGATGATCGCAAGTCGCCTCAAGGCGCAGGGTAAGAGCAGCAACGAGGAGGTCGAGCGCGAATTCGCGCTCGACCCGCGCATCAACGGCCTTTTCACCGCGATCCTGCGTGCCGAGGTGCGCCTGACGCTTGCCGGTCTGCGTTGGCCCGCCGGCGGCAGCCGCGTCGTGGTCGGTCGCGCCGTCTAGTCCGGCTATAGTGGCACCAAAATGGCGGGTTGATTTTGTGACGGGGGCGTGACGTCTGGCTCGCTATGGATTTTCCTGCGCTTCACGATTAGGGTGGCGATCGATCGAGGATGAGCATCAGGATCGGCAATGATTTGAGGCCGATCGCGGGGAGCAGACTTTGCTGGAGGTGGGCGACCGGGTAATACGAGGCTGTTTCGTTGCAGCAGCCGTTGCAGTTCTGCTGTTCCCGAATGGACATTTCGCGCACGCGCAGTCGCTGCGCCAGGGCAACCGGCACGACTATGTTTCGGCCTCGCGCATCATCATTCCGCTGGCCGCGCGCGGCAATGCCGCGGCGCAAGCCTATCTCGACTACCTGTTCGACACCGGTCGTGGCGTGCCGCAGAACTATACGGAAGCGGCGATGTGGTATCGGCGTGCGGCCGAGCAGGGCGACAGCCTGGCTCAGTATTCGCTGGGATTGCTCTATGATCGCGGGATGGGCGTGCCACGGGACATCGTTGAGGCCTCGAAATGGCTCAACCTGTCGACCGCTGCTGCGCCCCCGCGGGCGAGCCCGGATCCGCGATGCCGTCACCACCAAGATGACGCGCGGGGAGATCGCGGAGGCGCGTCGCGGCGCTGGAATGAGCACCCAGCCGCGAGCGCTGAGGAGCGAATTCGATCGACATGATTCCTAAATATCGTTCCGACATTGATGGTCTTCGTGCTGTCGCAGTTGCCTTGGTCGTTGCCTTTCATGCGTTTCCTGGCGTCGTCAGCGGTGGGTTCATCGGCGTCGATGTATTCTTCGTCATCAGCGGCTATCTGATTACCGGGATCATCCTGTCCGATCTTGAATCGTCTGAGTTCACTTTCGCCCGCTTCTATGCGCGGCGTACTCGAAGAATCGTTCCTGCGCTCGTAGTTGTCATCGCCGCGACACTGGCAGTTGGATGGTTGCAGCTCTTGCCGGCGAAATATCAAGGTTTGGGGCGGTACGGGTTTGCCGGGGCGCTGTTTTTTCCGAACTTCCTGTCGTGGAGCGAGGTGGGATATTTTGACGCGGCCGCAGAAGCGAAGCCGCTCCTGCACCTGTGGTCTCTCGGCGTAGAAGAGCAATTCTATCTGATATGGCCGCTATTTCTGCTGCTTCTCAACAAGTCGGCTCGATCGTTGGCCGGTTTGTCCGCCCTGGTGGTAGCGTCTCTGGTCTATAGTTGTTTCGCCGTTCGATACGATCCGGCTGCAGCCTTTTATGCTCCATGGTCACGCCTATGGGAGCTTGGTGTAGGTGGAATTCTAGCGCGCACCAATTGGCGCGCGCAGGGTCGAGATTGGATTTCCTACTTGGGAATCGTGCTGATCGTGGGAAGCGCTGTTCTCCTGCGCAAAACAAGCCCCTTTCCTGGCCTACTTGCACTGCTCCCTGTGACTGGAACTTCCTTGATTATCGTATTCGGTTCGAGGATTCTCGGTCACAAATGGCCTGTATTCGTTGGGCTGATCAGTTATCCGCTCTACCTCTGGCACTGGCCTCTTCTGTCGTTTGCCGCCATCGCCGGTTTGACGTCGATTCCGGTCAGGGTGGCGCTTGTCATAACGAGCGTGGTGTTGGCGGTGCTGACGACCCGTTTGATCGAGTACCCCCTGCGGTTCGGCTTCCTGAAGCGGCGCGGTGTCGGTATTTCGATGGCAGCAATGATGGTCGTCATCGGTTTGTCCGCAGTGATCTGGAGAAGCGGTGGAGTGCCAGGGCGATATCCTGATGAAATTCAGGCGGTGCTCGCGACAATGCAGTACGATCCAGCATCGAACGCAAGAGTGCTCAAATGCTGGCTGACCGCGGAGTCGACCTTTGAGAGCTTCGCGCCCGAATGCAGCGCAGGTGCCACGTTGATTTGGGGCGACTCGCATGCAGGACGCTTGTACGCAGGGCTGAAGCGTGACGGCATCGATATTGCGCAGTTTACCAAGGACAGTTGTCCTCCGTCTACAGGCGGCACTTATCCGAACTGCGCGACCAGCAACGCCGCAGTCTTGCGCAGGATCGCTGAACTCAAGCCACAAACGGTCATCCTGTTTGCCGGTTGGGCTAGATACGAGCATTATTTCCAGGCTGATGTACAGGACAATGGGCTGAGCGCGGCTCTGATCGAGCTAAAAAAGAGCGTCCAAGATGTGATAGTGATTGGCCAGGGACCGCTTTGGTATCCTGACCTGCCAACACAGGTTTACGAATTCTGGCGCGCCAACGGCAGGCTTCCTGATCGGCTGCCTCCGCAGCCGTTACCGTATCAAAGGATCAACGACGCGCTTGCCGCAATGTCGGCTAAGGCGGGCGCGCGGTTTGTTTCGTCGTTCGAGGATCTTTGCAATGAAGGAGGCTGCCTCACCCATACGCAAGCATCCCAAGGAGACCTGCTGACTTGGGATTATGGCCACCCGACGATTGCAGGCGCCCGATTTATGGGGACGTTCCTGCACCTGAATTGAGGTCGCTGCCGTTGCTCGACGGTTAGCCAAGCCATCTCTCAGCCATCCAGCCGATCCAGATCGCAGGGCGCCAGAAACAGTCCGAATGGCAGGAACGCCGTCGCGCGCAATGGCTTCTTTCGCAACGCGGCGTTGGCGGCATAGGCAGCGATTCCGGACAGCGCCGCCACTTCAATCACAGCAATGACGGTGGTGAAGTCGCGCCAGGCGCCGGCGACCGCGGTGAGCTTGACGTCGCCGAGCCCCAGCCCGTCGCGGCCCCTTAAGAGCCGGTAGAGCAGCATCAGGAGCAGGAGCGGCAGTGCCGCCGCCACGGCGCGAAAAGCCGCCCAAAGCACACCAGTGCGCCGGCATCGGGTGTAATCGCGCCCGCCCGAAGCAGGGGCGAGAGCAAACGCCGCGGCCGTCAGCTCGTTCAGAATGAGATAGCGGCGGGCGTCGGTCGCGGCGATGGCCAGCATCAGGGCGGCGAGATACGCCCCCGAAAGGCCTTCCGCGCCGGGGGCCGCGAGGAGGCTCGCGACGATGCCGATAAGGAGCACGAGCCCAACGAGGGGCTGAAGGCCTGGCGGATCGTTCTCGAGTTCTCCCGTCACGTCCTTCAGCGCGCCGTCTTCGGCGGGACGACGACAGGGTCGCTGGTGCCGACCAGGTGGCTGTTCATCTTGGTGCGCATCTCCTCGGCGATGACATGCGCGTCGACGCCATCCTTGATGACGGTCGGCCGGATGAACAGGATCAGCTCGGTGCGGGCACGGGCGTTGGTCTGGTGCGAGAAGGCATCGCCCATGCCGGGAATCGAATCGAGGATCGGAATGCCCTGGCGCTGCTTGTTCTCGGTCTCGCTCATCAGGCCGGCGAGCAGCACGGTCTGGCCGCTCGTCACCGCGATCGAGCTCTTGACCCGGCGTTGCGAGATCGTCGGCGTGAGTGTCGTGCTGCCGGCCGCCACGCTCGAGATTTCCTGTTCGATGTCCAGCACCACGTTGCCGTTGGCATTGGAGCGCGGCAGCACGCGCAGGATGATGCCGGTGTTCTTGTAGTCGATGGTGTTGAAGTTCACCGTTCCATCATTGATGATCGTCGAGCTGGCGGCGGTCGAGTTGTTGCTGAAGTTCAAGGTTGCCGACGCGGCATTGATGATCGTGGCGCTGCCTGCCGAACTGCTGGAGAAGAAATCCGTCTGGAAATTGTTGGCGAAGTTTGCGCTGCCGGCCGAGCTGGAATCGTCGAAGGAAAGGAAGCTTTGGTTGACGATGCTTGCCGTTCCGGCCGTGCTGTTCTGGATGAAGAAGACGTTGGCGCCACTGTCGTTCGCGATGATGACGGTTCCCGTTCCGCTGTTCGCCGAGCTGCTGTTCTGGAACACCATCGAATTGCCGGACGTCACCTCGAAGTTCTGGGTGTTGGCTGAGCTGTTAACGATACCGGTACCGTTGACGATGAACGGGTTGTTGATGGTGACCGAATAGGCCTGCGCCGTGTTCGTGAACTGGATCGTGCCAATGGTGACGATGCCGTTGTCGTTGACGACACTGGTGGTGCCGGTGTTGGTAAACGTCGCGGTGCCGTCCGGCACGCTCGGATTCGAGCTCCAGTTGGTGGCATCCGTCCATTCGCCGGTACCGCCAACCCAGTGCCGTCGACGGCGTGCGTCGCAACGACGCCGAGCACCGTGGTCGTGAGCAGGGTGGCGAGCGCGTGACGCAGGACGGAGCGCGCGCCGGATCCGATCCGTTCGGGAAGTCTTGTCGGCCCAGCCATCCGCATCTCAAATCCGCAAAGCAATCGTCGAGGGGTTATGCAATTGCGACGCAGATTGTTTGTCGCAGCCGTCATACTCCCATGGCGTCAGGCACCCCTGCAACGAAAGCGTGCAATACTGCGTCCGGTTCTTTCCTGTTTGTTTTGCAATTTTACCGATCGTGTCCGTGAAGCAATATGTTGGGGTGCATGCGGCGTCGCAGCGTCCAGGGAGCGAGGCTGCGCATCCGGTTCTCCACCCTTCGTCCCCGGCTTGCTTCGACGCGGGTTGATGGCGAGCCACATTGGAACTAGTTTGCCGATCTGGCCGCGCCCCGCGCGGCGGTCGGTCGCAGGGGAGCATCGATGTTCGGACGGCTGGGACGAATCGGATTGGCCGCGCTGTGGATCATCCCCGCCCTGGGCGCAGGGGCAACCATGGCGGCGACCTCGTCCCGAATCGGCATCCTGTCCGACGATACGGTCGGCAATTCTACCGACACGGTCGACGTTGGCGCAGTGCGGCCGATCGCAAAGCCGGTGCAATCCGCAGGCAAGCCGGTCCCCCGTGGTAATCCGCTCTGGTCTGTACCGCTATCGGCGCTGACCGCGACGGCGGATCGCCCGATCTTCTCGGCTACGCGCCGGCCGGCGCCGCGCGCGGTGGCGGCCTCGCCAGAAGAGGCTCCTGCGCCGCCGCCCCCGAAGGCGGTCGAGACCCCGCTGCCGCTCGTTCTGGTCGGAGCCGTGGTCGGCGAGGGCGACGCCATTGCAATCCTCATGGACCGCACCGACCAGAAAGTGATCCCCATGCGCCAGGGTGAATCGCGGGCAGGCTGGTCGCTGAGCACCGTTCAGCCGCGCGAAGTCACGTTCAAGCACGGCGACCGCAGCGAGGTACTGGCGCTGAAACGACCGGATGTGCCGGTGCAGCCGCCGGGGCCGCCCGATACCGTGATGCCTCAAGGGGCAGCTGGCAAGCTGACCGGGCCTACCGGCGACACCTCTTTCGCGCCCTTCGTGCCCCGCTCGACACCGAAGGGCGGCGAGTCGGACGGTCTTTGAGCTTATCGTCCGAGGATCGTTCCCAGCGCCTCAACGACCCGCACCTGCTGCTGCTCCTGCAACCCGATCCACATCGGCAGCCTGATCAGCCGCTCGGATAGCGACGTCGTGAGCATCAGGTCTCCATGGGCGCGTCCGAATCGCATCCCGGCCGGAGATGAGTGCAGGGGGATGTAGTGGAACACGGAGTTAATGCCCTGATCCTTCAGTTTGCCAAGGACCATGCTCCGGTCGATCCCCGGCGAGAGCAAGATGTAGTAGAGATGGCCGTTGTGGCGGCAATGGCCGGGGACGATCGGACGTCGCAACAGGCCCTGCTGCTCCAGCGGCGCCAGCAGTTCGTGGTAGCCGTTCCAGATTGCAATCCGTTCGCGCGTGATGCGCTCGGCTTCCTCGAGCTGCGCCCACAGGAAGGCCGCCGTCAGATCGCTCGGCAGGAACGACGAGCCGATGTCCTGCCAGGTGTATTTATCGACCTCGCCGCGGAAGAACCGGCTGCGATCGGTGCCCTTCTCGCGCATGATCTCGGCGCGCTGTGCGAGCGCGGGATCGTTCACCAGTAGGCAGCCGCCTTCGCCAGACATGATGTTCTTGGTTTCGTGGAAGCTGAAGCTGCCGAGGTCGCCAATGGCGCCGAGCGGCGAGCCCTTGTAGCTGGCCATGATCGCTTGCGCCGCGTCCTCGACGATCCGCAGATTGTGACGTTTCGCGATTGCGACGATCTTGTCCATCTCGCAACCGATGCCGGCATAGTGGACCGGCGCAATCGCACGCGTCCGCGAGGTGATCGCGGCTTCGATCTGCCGTTCGTCGAGGTTGAGCGTGTCCTCGCGAATGTCGACGAAGACCGGGACCACGCCGCGCAGCACGAACGCGTTCGCGCTCGACACGAAGGTGAAGGAGGGCAGGATCACCTCGTCGCCGCTCTTGAGGTTGAGCAGCATGGCGGCCATGTCGAGGGCGGACGTGCAGGAGTGCGTCAGCAACGCTCTTGCGCATCCGGTGCGCTGCTCGAGCCACTGGTGACAGCGTTTGGTGAAACGACCGTCGCCGGACACGTGAAGGCTCTCCAGCGCGTCCTGGATGTAGCCGTGCTCCTTTCCAGTCGGATAGGGCCGATTAAACGGGATGAACTCGGATGCCATTGCCTAAGTCGCGGAACCATCTTAAGAGGCGCGCTAACGCCCTGTTTCCAATCCAAATTGGCGTTTTCCGTTGCGGGAATCAACTGGCGATCGGGCGCAGTCCGATGGAAACTCTGTGCCGGCCCCATCGCGGGCAATCAAGACGGTTCGCGGCGCGCGCGTTTGGGAGGAAGGATGCGGCTTGACTGATACGCAAGTTGACGCGCCAGGCAGGACGGACGGCCCCAGGCGCGAAGGGGGCAGCGGCCGTCTTCACCGGCTCATCCACGGCTGGTCGGCAAATTTGGTGCAGATGCTGCTGGCGCTGACGCAGCAGCTCCTCCTCATCCCCGCGTTCCTGCACTTCTGGAGCAGCGACACGCTTGCGGCCTGGCTTGCGCTCTATGCGGCCGGAAGTCTCGTCATCGTCGCCGATGCCGGCCTGCAACTTCGCGCCATCAATCGATTTCTCGCCTTCAAGTCCTGCATCGACTACGACGGACGTTCGGCGAATTTCTACGCGCGCATGATGCGGATCTATCTGGGGATCGTCGTGGGACTCGGCGTGCTGCTCGTCGCGGGCACCAAGTTGTTTCCGCCCGCTTCAGTTCTCGGATTTCACGCGGTGCCGACTTTCGACACCGCGATGCTCGCGATCACCGTCGGCACGCTGCTCGCGCTGCCGGCCAATATCGTCTCCGGCCTCTACCGCGTGCGCGGCAAATACAGCCGCGCCGTGTGGTCGCAGGTTATCGCGCTGCTGTTCGGCCAGGTCGGGCAACTCTTCGCGATCGCCTGGTTCGGCAGCCTGCTTGCCGTCGCGATCGCCTACGTCGCGGCGCAGATCCTGTTCGCGCTGTTCCTGATCGTCTACGACGCGCCGCGCCAGTTGCCGTTCCTGCAGCGCGGCCGCGTGGCCGCGTCTCCGTCTCCGCCCTGGCGGTGGAGCGCCGGGCAGTTCGGCCTTGCGGTACCGTTCGCCGTAGCCAATCTGACCGAGCTCGCGCTCGTCAATGCGCCGATGCTGCTGGTCAGCGCGATGGTCGCCGACCGCGTGGCGGTGGCGCAATGGGGCCTGATCCGCGTGATATCGAGCTTCGTGAGGGGAGTCTGCATCCAGATCACCCTGCCGATCGGTGCGGAGCTCGGCCACGATTATGCGATCGGCGACAAGGTGCGGCTGCGCGGGCTTTACGCCCATGGATCGTTGTTCGTTACCGCCACGGCCAGCCTGATCGTCGGCGGGCTGCTGCCGTTCTGGCCGGACTTCTTCGCGCTGTGGACGCATGGCAGCATTCCGAACGATGCCGCGCTGACTGTCACGCTGCTGATCGGCTCCGCCGTCGTCGCGCCCTCGCTGATGGCGTTCGTGTTCGCCAATCACAGCAATCGCGGCGAGCTTCTGGTCCGGACCAAGGGGCTGCAACTGATGGCGTTCCTGGTCCTGTCGGCGCTGCTGATCCCCCGGCTCGGCCCGCTCGGCGCCGCGATCGCGATCGTGGCGAGCGATCTCCTGACCCAGTTCGGAATCTTGACGCTCGTCATCGTGCGCCAGACGCTCGCGCATCCGATGCGTCACATGCTGGTCCTGATCGCGATCACGGTCGCGATCCTGCTCGGCGGATGGGCGCTCGGATTGGCGATCCACGCCATGGTGCCGGGGACGGGGCTGCTGCGCTTCCTGGCGGAGTGCGGGATCTGGCTTGTCGTTGTTGCCATCGCGGCGAGCCCGCTGCTAATTGAGCGCGTGCGCGGGCGGGTGCTGGCGGCGGTGCCGAACTAGGCACTCGGTCCGCGGCCCTTCCAGCTCCCGCGGACGTCAGTAGTCAGTAGATCTGAGGATAACGGCGATATCTCAGCCGCATCAGGTGCCGGGCGAGCTGACGATGGCCCTCGTCGATCCGCCTGGCGAAATAGGCGAGCCGCTCCTTGCCTGCGACGGCCAGCCGGGTGCGCTCTTCGGCCGAGCCGACCTTGACGAGGGCCTTGGCGAGCGAGGTGGGATCGTCGTAGTCGAACAGGACCGCGGCGTCGCCGGCCTGCGCCTTGAAGGCTTCCGGATAGATCACCGGCGTGCCGACCGCCCACGCCTCCAGCGGCGGCAGATTGGTGGGGCCGAAATAGGTGGCCATGACGAGCGCGTTGGCGCTGCGATAGAGGGCGCCGAGCTCCGCGGAGGGGACGAAACCGAGCATGCGCACGGAATCGCCGAGGCCGTGCTGCGCAACCAGCGCCTCGAACGCGGCGCGTGCGCCGGGATCGGAGCCGCACAGCACCAGCGTGTGCCGCTCGCCCTGATCCCTGAGCAGGCGCATCGCAAGCAGGATGGTCGCGTGGTTCTTGTGCGACCAGAATTGCGCCGGATAGAACAGATAGCCGGGCTCGATGCCGTGCTTTTTGAGGATCGCGGCGTCCTCGGCCTCGCCGGTCGTGCCTGATCGCGACACGTAGAGCGACGGCGAGAACGGAATGCAGACGGCGTGGTCGCGCTCCATGGCGTAGCGCCGGCACAGCATGTCGATCAGTTCATCGGCATTGGTGATGACCACCGCGGCCTTGGTGACGGCGCTGCGCCACACGATGTCGCGTCGCTCGAACTGGGCGAACTCGCGCACCTCGTCGAACTCAGGGCTGTCGCGGAAGCAGCCGTCGAAGATCGTGATGATGAACGGCAGCTTGTAGAGCACCAGGTTCCAGTTCGACGTCGTGGTGAAATAGACGATGTCGGCGCCGGCCCTGCTCAGCTTCTTCTCGAACGGCGCGCAGACGCGCATGGCGTATTGCAACAGGTCGAACGGTCCCAGATATTTGAGGAACAGGAACAGGCGGTCGAGCCAGCCGAGCTTCAGATACACGCTGTTGATGCCGAGGTCGGCAAGGATCGCGACGTTGTCGGGCAGTGTCGTGAATACGGTGACGTCGATATCGGCGGTCTTGGCCCAGTCGCGCATCCACAGGATGTCGGTGAGCGACTGCTGGAAACCGCCGCCGACGTCGAGCGGAAGCTCGAGGAAAATGCCGACGTGATAGCGCTTCACGGCTGCGCGGCCTTTCTCGCGATCGAATAGGCGGCCCAGTCCTTCGTGTTCGGCGCGGCACCGGACAGCCAGGCACGACTGCCTGCGGGCTCGAACCCGCTGTTCCTGAGCGAGGCCTCGACCTCGAACGGAAACCAGTAGCGCATGCGGTGGGTCTCGTCGACGCGCCGGATCGTCGAGCGCTCCGTGTCTTCGCAGAACAGGGTGTAGTTCACGAGCACCATTGCCTTCTGCTCGTCGTGCTCCGACTGCGCGATCCTTGTCAGGCGCAGCGGGGCCTGCTCGATCACCTTGACACGCGTCTCGACGCCCTGCGCCAGTACCGCGCCGCCATACCAATAGTCGAAGAAGAACACGCCGCCCGGCTTCAGCGCCGCGTGAGCGGTGTGGAAGAGGGCCTCCAGCCGGTCTCGGTCCGTCTGATAGCTCGCGACGTGAAACAGCGACACGACCGCGTCACAGCCGCGCTCCGCGCCGGCCTCGCAGGCATCGCCCTGCCGGAAGGGAATTTTGAGCCCGGCCTGCGCGACGCGCGCGTTCGCCCGGGCGATCATGTCGGCGCTGAGATCGACGCCGGTGACGTCCCAGCCGCGGCGTGCGAATTCGATCGCATGCACGCCCGTGCCGCAGCCGAGATCGAGGAGCTTGCCCGAGGCGATGCCGTGGTCGCGCAGCCGGGCTTCAACGAAGTCGACCTCCGCGGCGTAATCCTTGTCCCGGTACAGGAGGTCGTACCAGGGCGCGTAGTCCGCAAACACGCTCACGCCAGGATCTCCTTCAGCGCCTGCGCGGACCACGCGATCTCGTCGTCGGTCAGCGCGAGGCCGCTCGGCAGATAGAAGCCGCGGCGGGCAATCCGTTCAGCGATCGGATGTTGCTCGTTCAGCATGAATCCCATGCGCCGGAGCACGGGTTGCTCGTGCATGCACCAGAAGAACGGCCGCGTGCCGATGCCCTTCTCCGCCAGGCGCCGCATCGCCTCCATGGCGTCGAAGGGGACGTCGTCGTTCAGCACGACGCCGTAGACCCAGTAAACGTTGTCGGCATAGTTGGTTCGGGGAACGGGACGGCGAATGCGCTCGATGTTCTCGAGATGGCTGTCATAGAGGCGGCCGATGCGGCGCTTGATCTCGACGGTCTGCGGCAGGCGCTCGACCTGGGCAACGCCGAGCGCGGCCTGCAAATTGGTCATGCGCGCGTTCCAGCCGAGCTCCTCATGGATGAATCGTTGCTGCGGCTGGAAGCAGAGGTTGCGAAGGCTGGCGAGACGATCGGCAAGAGCATCGTCGTCGGTGAGTATCATGCCGCCTTCGCCGGTCGTGACGTGCTTGTTGGGATAGAAGCTAAATGTCGAGACGTCGCCGAAGCTGCCGCAGGGCGCACCGCGATAGGTCTGGCCGTGCATCTCGGCGGCGTCCTCGATCACCTTGAAGCCGCGGTTGCGGGCAAGCTCGAGGATCGGGTCGAGATCGACCGGCAGGCCGTAGATGTGGACCAGCATGATCGCGCGCGTGCGCGGCGTGATCGCTGCCTCCACGCCTTCGATCGTCATGTTCCAGGTTGCGGGATCGCAATCCACTGCGACGGGAACGAGGCCCGCCCGCACGACCGCGGCCGCGCAACTGATGATGGTGAAGGTCGGGATGATGACTTCGTCGCCGGGTTCGAGCCCCAGTGCGTGAACGGCGATGTCGAGCGCGACGGAGCCGTTGGTGACGGCAACGCCGTGCCGCCGCCCGGCGGCGCTCGCCATTGCTTCCTCGAAGCGCTTGATGAACGGTCCTTCCGACGAAATCCATCCGGTGCGGATGCACTCAGCGAGGTACTCGGCCTCGTTGCCATCGAGGAGCGGCATGTTGACAGGAACAAAAGCGGGAGTCACAGGGCCGGCCCCTTGACCCGTGTTTCGGACACCGGCACCTCGGGAAAACGCGTCTTGTCGTTCTCGCCGGCATACGGGCCTTGCTTGATCTCGAACATCTCGAGCGGCTCGATGACGTGGAAGCCGTGCGCGCCGCTGCAGAGCAGGATGATGTCGCCGGTGCCGAGCATGCGGCTCTCCAGATATTCCTCGGCCTCGGTGTAGAAGTCGACCTGAAGCTTGCCCTTCTGGATGAGGAGGACTTCCTGTGTAAAATGCACCTCCCGCGTCACCTTGTTATGACGATGGGGTGCAATGCTCTTGCCTTCCGGATGGCTCATGAAGGCGAGCTGTTGCGACAGCTCGGGCGAGGAGAAGAAGGTAATGCCCGGCTCGCGAAAAGAGGCGCGAACGATGATCGCGTAGAGCTGCTCGCCGAATCTGACATGTTCGACGTGTTCCATCCGGGGCCTCGACAAAAAACGCTGGAATCATAGAGACATAGCGTCCCCTACGCTGCGGCACTTTGGCTATTTTGATCCTCACCGTCAAGGGTGGAGGGGCTCGCGCGGTGAGGCGCTGGTTTCAACCGGCGAAGCGGAGAATATCGTCGACCCGCTGCCTGAACGTATGGGTCGAAAGCGTCCGCACTTGTCCTGCGGCGGCAATTGCGCGACGTTCGTCTTCGTTCCTGAGATAGCGGTCGATCATCGCGAGGCAGTCGTCGACCGAGCGCCAGGCGGCGACTTCGCGGCCTTCGTCGAACAGGGTGTGAAGATTGTCCTTGAAATCGGTCAGGAGGAACGTGCCGACGCCAGTCGCCTCAAACAGGCGTGCGTTGCCCGCCTCGCGTCCGGCCATGTCGATATGCGAATTGAGCGTGAGGCGGGACGAGCGCAGCGCCCGATACATCTCCACGCCCCACACCTCGCCCTGATAGCAGCGATGCAGCGGTGAGGAGGCGGGGAGGGTGTGTAGTCCGCTGCCGTAGAGCTTCAGATCGAATTTCCGTGCCACCGCTTCGAGCTGCGCGACCCGCTGCTGGTGATCCGCCGATACGGCGCCGACGAAGGAGATGTCGATGCTGCGCTCAGGCGCCGGCGGAAGAGCGCCGAGGACATCGGGCTCGAAGGCCAGATGAACCACTTCGGATCTGACGCCGGCGTTGCGGAACGTCTGAACGACCCCGAGGAGTTGCGAGATCATCAATCCATAGGCCGACCAGTCCTCGCCGCGCGAGGGGACGATGCCGACCTGGCCGATCAGGATCGGGCGGCCGATACCCTTGATCCGTCGCGCGAGGCGCGCATCGACATGGAAGACGTCCTGGTTGAGCACGAGGTCCGGCTTGAACTCCTCGATCTGCGCCAGCAGGATCCTTTCTGCCTGCGCATCGAGCCGCGGGCTCAGACCCAGCTTGCGTGCTAGCGGCCTGAGGACGGGCTTGAACGGCGCGATCGTGCGCTGGAGCCAATCGGGGATCGCTTGCCGCTGCACCGACATCTCCGGCGCCGGCGGCTCTTCGACGGCGAGCCCGTGCTCGCGCGCCCAGGCCGCCCGCATCCAGGGGTTGTTGACGTGAATGTCGGCGGCGACATGTCCCGCCGCGGCGAAGTTGCGCGAGTAGAAATCGGCGACGCCGAACAGGCTCGCATTGCGCGCCGCCATCTGGACTGCGTAAGGCGCGCCGGCAAGATCGGGCGCGCGGCGGTACAGCCACGCCAGGAACCGCGGATAATCGGCGTTGAGGATGAGGACGCGCACTGTCTTAGTGTTTCTGTTCGGGGATGCCGCGCGGTATCACGTACCACAGGAGAAACAGAAAAGCCGCCCCGTTTGTCAGCATCGCCGTCGCGAAGGGAACATTGAGCAGCGTCTGCGGCAACAGCGCTCCGGATACCAGAATGGTACGCTGGGACACGCCGGCGGACATGCCGTTCACGATGGCGATGACGCTGCCGCACACGAGAGCGGAGACCGGGGCAAACAGCGGGCCGACCGAAGCCACGCCTTCGGTAGCGAAGAGCGACGCATTCATGTAGCCGCCGATGCCGAACGACTTGTAGATGACGACCGCAACCGGCTCCTGATAGGCGCAGGGCATCAACGGCTTCAAAAAGCTGATCTGGCAGAATCGGGTCAGATCGTGCGCGAAGAAGAACTCGTTGTAGTAGTCCATCGCAAGCGACGGGATGGTCATCATGCGGAGGTTCACGAGCTGGAAAAAGGGCAGCGCAAACCGCTCGGGAAACAGACCGCGCTGGTACAGGGCAAATAGGATCACGCCGGCTGCGGTCGGCACCAGCATGGAAAGGATGACGGTGGGCCGCAGATCCAGGAACCGCGTCACGACAAGCATGAGGGCGAGCCAGGCCGGGGCGAAGAAGGCCTGCTTGCTCAACGTGACGGGATAGAACAGCATCAGCAGGACGAGGATGGCGCCGGCCCGCCAGTAGCGGCCGTCAAGTGCGTAGCACGCGAACGCGAACGGCAGCAGCGCAGTCATCGTGATCCCGACCGAATAGTTCACGAGCGTTGGTGCGGTAAGGGAATCGCGATATCTGTAGATGTCCTCGAGCGCGATCAGCCGGAAATTGTAGTAGGCGCCGACGATGGCGACGGCGGCGCCGATCAGCACGATGAGGGCCAGGAGCCGCTCGAAAGCCTGCGGCGACAGTGTCAGCAATCGCGGCAGGGTCGGCTGGTAGAGCGCCGGCAGCAGGAACGCGACCGCGGACGCCGCCGCCGAGAGGCCGCTGAGGCGATGGTTGTAGCCGAACTCGGAGAAGCTGTTGAGCCAGAGATAGCCGGCGATCATGACGAAAAGGTAGTAGCCGACGAAATAGCCGAAGCTGAAGCGGGCGCGGGCGAACAGGACCATCACGACGGCGAACGCGGCAACCGTTGCGACCGCCGCGGGCAGCGCCTCCTTGCGGAAGAAGATATGGTACTCGGGATAGACCAGCGCGATGCAGGCCAGCGAGATGCAGCCCAAGGCGAGATGGCCCAGGATGAGCAGCGCCACGCCGCGATCGTTGCTGAGAAAGCGAAGCCTGTCTGCCTCGCAATCCATGATGTCTATAGGGGGGGCCATGTGGCGGTTCGAATATCCCATCCGAAGGGTGCGCACAATGTCCGAAACGTGCCCGAAGGGGGGATATGCACGGGTCTAAAGCCTTGATTCGTTCAGGCTTTTGTTAATATAGGTCAACCCGACCGGTAGGCTCAGAACCTCACGTTTCGAGCCCGCCTCCAAAGAAGATCGAGGTCTCATGATCAGGTTCGGCCTGCTCGGGTGCGGGCGCATCGCCAAGCGCCATTCCGACCTTTTGGGTGGCAACCATATCGAAGGCGCGGGCCTCGTTGCGGTGTGCGACTCCGATCGCGCGCGGGCGGATGCGATCGCCGCGAAGTTCAACGTATCAGCGCATGGCGATCTCGATGAAATGCTCGCGCGCGACGATATCGACGCCATCGCGGTGCTGACGCCGAGCGGGCTGCATCCGCAGCATGCGATCGCCTGCGCGCGGGCGGGCAAGCATGTGGTAGTCGAAAAGCCGATGGCGCTGCGACTGCAGGACGCCGACGACATGATCCGCGCCTGCGACGAGGCAGGCGTAAAGCTCTTCGTCGTCAAGCAGAACCGCTTCAACGTGCCGATCGTCAAGGCGCGCGAGGCGCTCGATGCCGGCCGGTTCGGCAAGCTTGTGCTCGGCACGGTCCGCGTGCGCTGGTGCCGGGATCAGGCCTATTACGATCAGGACGCGTGGCGCGGCACCTGGGCCCAGGACGGCGGCGTGCTCACCAATCAGGCGAGCCACCACATCGACATGCTGGAATGGTTCTTCGGTGACGTGGTCAGCGTTCATGCGCGCAGCACTACCGCGCTGGTGAAGATCGAGACCGAGGACACGGCGGTCGCGACGTTGAAGTTCCGCAGCGGCGCCCTCGGGATCATCGAGGCGACGACCGCCGGGCGTCCGGTCGATCTCGAAGGCTCGCTCTCGATCCTTGGCGAGAAGGGAACGGTGGAGGTTGGCGGCTTCGCCATGAACCAGATCCGCCATTGGCGCTTCGTCAACGAGCTGCCGTCGGACAAGGAAGTCATCGAAAAGTTCTCAGTCAACCCGCCGAACGTTTACGGTTTTGGCCACCAGGCCTACTACCAGCACGTCGTTGAATGTCTCGCCGACCGCGGTGCTGCGCTGGTCGACGGGTTGCAGGGCCGCAAGAGCCTGGAGCTGATCTCCGCGCTCTACGAATCCATCGAGACGGGGCAGGAGGTATCGCTCCGCTTCGTGCCCCGTCGCAGCCGCCTGGGCGTGGCCTCGTGAGCGACCCCGAGCGCCACCAGATCGGGATCCGCGACGTCAGTTTCGGCGCCGGCGTCAAGGTCGTCGAACCCTGCAATCTCTACGGCTGCACGATCGGCGACGGCTGCTTCATTGGACCGTTCACCGAGATCCAGAAGGATGTCGTGATCGGCGCGCGCACGCGCGTGCAATCGCACAGTTTCGTCTGCGAACTCGTGACCGTTGGTGAGGATTGCTTCATCGGCCATGGCGTGATGTTCATCAACGACACGTTCGCGGGCGGCGGTCCGGCACGGGGACGGAAGGAATTGTGGCGCGAAACCAAAATCGGCAACCGGGTGTCGATCGGCTCGAATGCGACGATCATGCCGGTCACGATCGTCGACGACGTCGTGATCGGCGCGGGCTCGGTGGTGACGAAGGATATCACCGTTGCCGGCACCTATGCCGGCAATCCGGCGCGACTATTGACCTTGCGGAAATGACTGATGGCGGTTCCCTTCGCTGATCTCCAGCTCCAGTACCAAAACATCAAGGGCGAGATCGACGCGGCGATTGCCGCCGTCATCCGCGACAATGCCTTCATCCGCGGTCCCTATGTCGATACTTTCGAGCGCGACTTCGCCAAAGCTGCGTCCGTCAGGCATTGCGTCTCCTGTGCCAACGGGACGGATGCGCTCTATCTCGCGATGGCCGCGCTGAAGGTGAAGCCGGGCGACGAGGTCATCACCACGGCGCATTCCTGGATCTCGACCTCGGCGATGATCACCCATTCCGGCGCAACGGTGAAATTCTGCGATACCGACGGGGTGACCTTCACCATCGATCCTGCGGCGATCGAGGCCGCGATCACGCCGCGCACCGTCGGCATCATTCCGGTGCACCTCTACGGTCAGCCTGCCGACATGGAAGCGATCATGGCGATCGCGAACAAGCGCGGATTGTGGGTGATCGAGGATTGCGCCCAGGCGCATCTGGCGCGCTACAAGGGGCAGATGGTCGGAACGTTTGGCGCGGCGGCGACCTATTCGTTCTATCCGGGCAAGAATCTCGGTGCGATGGGCGATGCGGGCGCTGTGGTCACCAATGACGCTGATCTTGCCGCGCATATGACCAGGCTGGCGCGGCACGGCGGGCTCGTGAAGCATCAGCACGAGATCGAGGGCATCAACAGTCGGCTCGATGGCATGCAGGCCGCCATTCTGTCGGCAAAGCTTCCGCATCTTAACGCCTGGACCGAAGCGCGGCAGCGCGCGGCCGCGATCTATGATGCCGGCCTCAATCAGATTGAGGGTGTGAGCGTGCCGCAGATCGCGCCCGGCCGCGATCACGTCTATCACCTCTACACGATCAGGCATCCACGCCGCGACGCGCTGGCGGCTCACCTCAGCGCCAAGGGCGTGCAGACCGCGATCAACTATCCGACCGCGCTGCCGCTGCTTCAGGCCTATGAGCGCTTCGGCCATACGGCCGAGCAGTTCCCCCGTGCCTACCGGGATCAGACCAGCATCCTGTCGCTGCCGATCTTCGCCGAAATTACGCCGGCGCAGCAGGATAGCGTGATCCGGCTCCTGCGCGAATTTGCATAGCGCTGGCAAGCGCCCCCGGCTCGCGCGAGATTTATTGATCTTTGTCAAAGACTTCTGGGACCCGCGCGGTTGTATTTCGGGCCGAGGGTTCCCGATCCATTGATGGGACCGAAGCTCATTCAAAACTGGCCTCCAGCGGCTGGAGTGTTTAGAAGCGGCCATATCAGGTCGGCATGGCAGGTCGGGTGGCCCGGCCAGAGGGGAACTGGAACTTTGCGAAAAGTACTTTTGACGGGGGCGGGCGGATTCATCGGATCGCACCTTGCGGAAGAGCTGGTCCGGCGCAATGTCGCGGTGCGCGCCTTCGTGCACTACAACAGCATGGGCGCGCACGGCTGGCTCGATTCCTCGCCGCCCGATATCCGCAAGGAATTCGACGTCTTCGCAGGCAATGTGTGCGACCCCAACGGCGTGCGCACCGCCATGAAGGGCTGCGATGCCGTCCTGCACCTCGCCGCGCTGATCGCAATTCCCTACTCGTATCATTCGCCCGACACCTATGTCGAAGCCAACATCCGCGGCACGCTCAATGTGCTGCAGGCGGCGCGCGATCTCGGCATTGAGAAGGTGATCCACACCTCGACCAGCGAAGTCTACGGCACGGCGCAATTCGTTCCGATCTCTGAGGAACATCCGCTCCAGGGCCAGTCGCCTTATTCCGCGACCAAGATCGGTGCCGACCAGCTCGCGCTGTCGTTCGAGCGCTCGTTCGGCACGCCGGTGACGGTGGTGCGCCCCTTCAACACTTACGGCCCACGCCAATCGGCCCGCGCGGTGATCCCGACCATCATCACCCAGATCGCGGCAGGCGCGCGCAAGATCAAGCTCGGCAGTATCCATCCGACGCGCGACTTCAACTACGTCGCCGACACCGTCGGCGGCTTCCTAGCTGCGCTCGACTCCAACGCCGGCATCGGCGAGGTCATCAACATCGGGAGCGCCTTCGAGATATCGATCGGCGATACCGCGCGGCTGATCGCCGAGCTCATGGAAGCGGAGATCGAGATCGAGCATGACGACGTTCGTGTGCGACCCGAGCGCAGCGAAGTCGAGCGCCTCTGGGCCTCCAACGCCAAGGCGCAAAAACTGCTCGGCTGGTCGCCGCGCTTCGGTGGCGTCGACGGCCTGCGCAAGGGTCTCGAACAGACCATCGCCTGGTTCACCAAGCAGGAGAACCTGTCCCGCTATCGCGTCAATGCGTACACGCTGTGAGCAAGATGAGCATGTCCTCCGCGCAAGCGAGCCAGAACCGTCCCGCCGTGCTTGACCTTAAGCCGGTGCTCGACGCCGTCGATGCGGTGCTCGGGTCGGCGCAGCGCCCCGTCGAGCTGCACGAGCCGCGTTTCGGGATTCGCGAGCGCGAACTGGTGCTCGACTGCATCGACACCAACTGGGTGTCGTCAGCAGGCAAATACGTCACCCGCTTCGAGGAGATGGTGGCGGAAGCGACCGGATCGCGTCACGCGGTTGCCGTCGTCAACGGCACCGCCGCGCTGCATGCGGCATTGGTGCTCGAGGGTGTCGAAGCGAACGACGAGGTGCTGTTGCCCTCGATCACCTTCGTGGCCACCGCCAACGCCGTGAGCCATGCCGGCGCCGTGCCGCACTTCGTCGATTCGACCTGGGACACGCTGGGGCTCGATCCGCGTGCGCTCGAGGCGCATTTGGACGCAATCGCGGTGCGGCAGAGCGGAGCCTGGGTGAACAAGCACACCGGCCGCCGCCTTCGCGCCGTGGTTCCCGTGCATATCTTCGGACATCCCGTCGACATGGCCGCGCTCGGCGCGGTTGCCGCCCGCTACGACCTCGTGATCGTCGAGGATGCGACCGAATCGCTCGGCTCGCGCCTGAACGGCAAGGGCTGCGGCACCTTCGGCCATTCCGCGGTGCTGAGCTTTAACGGCAACAAGATCATCACCACTGGCGGCGGCGGCATGATCGTGACCGACGATGAGGCGCATGCCTGCCACGCCCGGCACTTCACCTCGACGGCGAAGAAGGCGCACGCCTGGGCGTTCGAGCACGACGAGGTCGCCTACAACTACCGCCTGCCCAACATCAACGCCGCGCTCGGTTGCGCACAGATGGAGCGGCTGGCCGGGATGGTCGAGGCCAAGCGCGTGCTCGCCCAGCGCTATCTCGACGCCTTCAGCGACTTCCCCTGGGCGCGCATCTATCGCGAGCCGAAGGGCTCAGAGAGCAACTATTGGCTCAACACGCTCGTGCTCGACCGCGAATACGCTTCCGAACGCGACCGTCTGCTTGAAGCCCTTCACGGCCATGGTATTCGCGCCCGCCCGCTGTGGACGCCGATGCACCTCTTGCCGATGTACCGCGACTGCCCCCGCGCCTCGCTGCCCGTCGCCGAGGACATGAATACGCGCTGCATCAACCTGCCGAGCAGTCCCTTCCTCGCCGGAGCCGCCCAAGGCGCGAACCAGAGCTGATGCCCCGGATCATTTTCTTCACTATTCACAGCACGACCGCCTGGTGGAAATACCTGGCCTCGCGCATGGAGTTTGCCGACGCGATCGTGCTCAGCGACCTGCGCGATGACGGTGACTATTCGCTGGTCGATGACTTCTATCGCTTCGTCGACCGGGGCGGCGCGGCCGCTGCGGCGCTCGACCGGTTCGGCACGGATGGATGCGCCGACATCATCCAGCGCTGCCGCGTGCTCAGGAGCATCGATCGCGATCTCGCGCTCAAGATGATTGGCGGCATGACGCAGGCGATCGAGCAGGCTTTCGACAAGCTTGGCCCCGATCTCGTCATGACCTTCACCATCGACCGCTATGTCATGGATGTCATGGAGCGCATTGCACGGCGGCGCGGCATCGACTTTCTGGAGATGACGACCTCGATCATCCCCGATCAGGTGATGCTCTTGCGGCGCGGGCGGCCTGTCTGGCTGCGCGAGCCCTCCAGGGAGGATATCGATGCGGCGGTCGGCCAGCTCTGCAGGGAAGATTTCGCGCCGGCCTATGTCCGCGACGCCAAGCGTTTTTCCCTGGCAAAGTTCTGGCGTATTTTTGGCTATTACGCGCTGCGCGGCGCCTTCTTCAATGTCTGGCGCTTCCTCAAGCGCGACCGCTACAACTGTCACTATCTCGACGCGCTGAAGCGGCTGAAGCACAAGGTGCGCATGCGCGACGTGGTCGTCCTCAAGCTGCTCGACCATGGCTGGGACAAGCGACTCGCCGAAGTGCCAAGCGAGCGGCGGGTATTCCTCGGGCTTCAGCTCTTCCCCGAGGCCTCGATGGATTACTGGCTCGAGTCGCAAGGCATGCTCGCGCATGACGACGTCGTGGTGCAGTATTGCGAGGCGCTTGGCCGCGCCGGCTACCGCATCTTCGTCAAGGACCATCCGCTGCAGTTCGGCTTCCGCCAGCGCGAGCTGTTCGAACGTCTGGCGAAGCTGCCGTCCGTGGTACTGGTCCCTTACGACGTGCCGGCGAATCTGCTGATCGGAAAGTGTGCGGTGTCGGTGACGTTCACCGGCACCATCGGCTTCCAGGCGGCGCTTGCCGGGCTGTGTTCGGTCGCGACCGAGCCGTATTACGCAACCGAGCAGCACTTTTTACACGTCCGCGACACCAGCGAGGTCGACGACATCGCCGAGCGGCTCGCGCGATGGCAATCCCCTGGCGACCTCGACACAACACGCCGCGCGATCATGCGGCACCTGGCGTCGATCAGCGTCGAGGGCGACTATTTCGGCTGGCGCAAGTTCGATCCAGAGAACGAGGCCTTGCGTGCGTCGGTCGAGCCGCTGGCGTGTTCGCTGAACGCGCACCTGCCGCGATTCCTGAAGTTCTGCAGAACCGCCGCCTGACGGATCCGTGGGGAGCGCGCCTGCAACCGATGTCGAGGGCCGGCAGTGATGGAACAGCACGATGCGATCTCGTCTGCTTGACCTCGTGACACGACCGGCCGTCGCCGGCACGGTCGCGGCGCTAGTCCTGCGCGCGCTGACGTTGGCGAGCCGCTTCCTGCTGTCGCTCCTTCTGGCGCGCATGCTGTCGCCGGCCGAAGTGGGGCAATACGGCCTCTTGACCGCGGCGCTGGCCTTCGCGCTGCTCGCGGTCGGGCTGGAGTTCTATTCCTACACGCTGCGCGAACTGGTACCGGCGATGCCCGAGCGGCGCGCGCGCATCATTGCGGACCAGATGGCGCTTGGGGCCGTGGCGCTGGCAGCGATCGGGATCGTGGTGGCCGGTGCAATCGCAACAGGCTCCTTTCCGGCGCGTCTTGCACCGTGGTTCATCGTGATCCTTGTCACCGAACATGTCTCGCTGGAGGCGACGCGGATCCTGATCATCACCTGGCGGCCGGTGCGTGCCTATATCGGCGTGTTCCTGCGCGGCGGGATCTGGGTGTACGCGATCGCCGTGCTGATGTTCGCGGCGCCGTCGATGCGGACGCTAGAGACCGTGCTGGTTTGGTGGGCGTTAGGCGGCGTGCTGTCGATCGCCTTTTCCGCATTCTCGCTCTCCGAGCTGCCCTGGCACGAGATCAGGGGCTACCGGCCGGACCTCAAGAACATCCGCGAGGGCCTGTGGACCGCACGTCCCTTCATGCTGACGGCAGCGGGCGCGCTGGTCATTTCCTATGTCGACCGCTTCGTCATCGATGCGTTCGTCGGACGCGACGCGCTCGGCGTCTACACATTCTATTCGACGATCCTGATCGGCTTGTTGTCGCTCGGCGGGTCAGTGTCGCATCAGTTCCTTCCAAAGGTGATCGCGGGACACGCTGCAGGCCCGGACGCTTTTCGCGCGGCGCTGCGCTCGTTCTTGTGGTCAATGCTGGCGCTGGCGTCCGGAACGATGATCATCTCGAGCCTCGCCATGGCGCCCATGCTGGCTGCGCTCGGGCTGTCCGCCTATGGGGCGGGGATCGGGGTGTTCTATGCAATGCTGCCGGGAATCTTCCTGCGCATGCTGGCCGATGTTCCGTCCTACGCGCTCTATGCGGCGCGCTCGGACAATCATCTCTTGATTTGCAATCTTGGCGCGGCCGTGGTGTCGACGTTGCTCAACCTGCTGCTGGTTCCCCGGCTCGACATCTACGGTGCGGCGCTGGCCGGCGGCATCGCCAGTGCCGTGCTGTTTTTGTCGTTGGCAGGTTTTGCTGTCCACGGAATGCGGGAGAAACGCAAGAAATCCGGCGCGCCGGATTCGGTCGGTCTTCCCACCGATCCGGACATGCTCTACCCTTGACGATGTGGCGGCGCTTGCTGCGGTTGAAGCGTCGATCGGTTCCCGGGCCTAGCGATAAAGATCAATGTCAGCCATCTACCGTTCTCTATCGTCGCCTCCGCTCCTGCTCATCCTGGTGTGGTGCGCGATCTTGATCGGCATTGTCGTCGGACCGATCGAGTATCCGCTGCAACCCTCCAAGCCGGTGTTGGTGATCCTGCTGGTTGGAATTGCACTGTTCATCGTTGCATATGGAGTCGGTGTTCGGACGGCCGAGCTGTCCTTTGGTTCCGGGTCGATCAAACCGACGAAAACCAGGGCGCTTGACATCGCAGTTTCTTCGACTGCAATCGTTGGCGTGACAGGAATTGCAATGATTGCTGTCGATCGCACCATACTTAGCGGTGTCAGCAATAGCGGATATTCGGAGTTGCTTCGATGCGCGCCGGCCTTGGTGGAGGTGCTTGAGATAAAGCGTGGCCCGCTGCTCTATATCGGCTATCTCATGTTTTCGTTTGGCTTCGTGTCCCTGACGCTCTTTCACCTTCGTGGCGAGGAGATAAAGGGGTGGCCGGCCATTCTGGGGCAACTTTCCATTGCGTCGCCAATTGGCTATGCGGTTCTCTATTCAGGCCGAATGCCGATTTTGTTTCTTATTTCACTCGGCTGCGCTGCTGGCTTGGTTCGTCTCGGTAGCGGGCGTCCAATGTTCCCTCGAGGACATCGGCTCCTCCTCAAGTCAATTGTCGCCATTTTGCTGTTCGCCCTCTACTCGAATGCGATTTGGGCGCGCCGGCAAAACTTCTGCGTTCAGATGAGCGGATTGATCCGGGAGCTCACCGCCAAAATCGACTCGGGCACTCTCAGCAAGGTCGGTCGATCTGCGGAGGCAATAAGTGCTGCAGATCTCAGTGCTCAGATCCAGGATCGGCTGGCTGCGCAACAAGAGAGCAATGCCTCAAAGCCGACGGAGGCGCTTTCGTCGTCAGTTCTGGTGATTATGGAAGAAGCATGGCGCGTGAGGCCGCGCCACTATGTGCTATCCGCAATTCAAGCAGGCTACCTTTCGGAGCGGGCGGCATTGGGCCTGCTCAGTTCCTGGTTCTACCTGACGCATGGTGTTCGCATTCTCGACCTTACGTGGCAAGCTCAGTCGAACCTTTCGCCCCTTTACGGGGTGTATGAAATCGGAGTTCTGTCGCCCATTTTGCGTGTCTTTTTTCCGCAGAATCAACTCCTTGCCTCCGTGAAGGCGCAGTTGAATGACGCGGAGATTTACGGATTCTTCCCGTCTGTGTGGGGGGCGGCTTACATTGATTTTGGAGCCCTTGGAGCTGTCCTCTATATTTTTCTTTGGGGACTCGCGGCGGGTTGGAGCGCGTTTGGCGCTAGGCGGACTGACCGGATCACGCCGAGCCTTGTGCTCTCATTTACGCTCGCGACAATCTTGTTGAGCCCGATTCAGGGCCCCCTGGGGATTGCGAATTCGGCCCTGGTTCTGCTGTCGATTATTGTCACCGGCATCGCCGTCGACGTGAGCAATTCATCGTCAATGTTCCGGCCGTGGAAGTCCAAGCGTGCGCTGGATGCGCCGGCAACATGAGACGCCCTTAGCCCTTCGGCTTTCCACGCAGCCACTGAACAGTTTCCGCAACTCCCTGCTCCATGGTGTAGGGTGTGGGACCGCAGACGGCTTCGGTCGGCCTCAGATCAAATTGATACTGCGTAAGTACGTTGTTGAGACGGAACGAATTGAAGGGAAATTTCCGGAGGCCGATGATGTTCACGGCGTCACCGCAAAATGCGAGAGCGCGCGCGACGGCGACCGGCAGATGTGGAATGGGACGCGAGCCGAACGCGTGCTGGAATGCGTCGCACCAGGCGATCAGATCAATCGCCGCGTAGTCGGCGAGATAGAACATCCCGCGGTGAATCTGCTCGGACGGCACCGTCAGCAGGCGCCAGTACTGGAACGCGATGTTCTCGACATAGCTGTACGACTTCCAGAGCGGGCCTTGCCCGACGTGGAAGTAATGGCCGCGCTCGATCATGTGCAGGAAGCGCTGATAGTGAGCGCTCATGCCGGGACCCCAGACGGTCGTGGGGCGCGCCAGGCACCATTCGCGTCCGGCGCCGTCGGCGCTGCGGACGATCTCCTCGGTGCGTACCTTGCTTTTTCCATACAGCGTGTCGGCCTTGTAGTCGGTGTCGCTGGTCGGCACATAGCCGACGCGGCAGACGAGCTGCGACGAGGTCCAAATCGCTCGTCGCACGGACGGCGTCTGCCGCACGGCCTCCACCAAATTCTCTACGCCCTCGATATTGGCGGTGTAGCCTGAAAGGTTGGTCTTCTCGTCGAGATCGATGCGTGCGGCGAGATGGACCACCGCATCCGGAGCCGAGCCGATCACGGCTTTCGTCAGGCGGTCGGCGTCGAGGATGTCGCACACGATGTCGGTGGTCTCGGCCGGAACCTTATCGAGCCCTACGACTGTGCAATGTTCGGCGCGCAGCCGCCGCACCAACGCCTGGCCGATGAAGCCGGAGCTTCCGGTCACAAGAACTTTCATGCTGATGTCGCTGTCATTGCCGACGGGACGGTCGCTTGACCGGCTTGCCGGGCTGATCTACCAAATCGATCCGTCGATTGCAAATTGTGGCAACTCATTGTGCGTAGAGGCATTTTGCGATCGCTATCTTTCACCTAGGCTCTAGCCCAACCAGCGTTCGCTTCATGAAGGCATTCGTCTCGGCCGCGTTTCAGGCCATCAATAACGTCCTGGAGCCTATCGGCCTTCGCCTGATGCGCACCAACGCGCCGGTCAGGAACTTCGGCCTGTTCTTCAAACACCTGAAGTCGCTTGGCTTCGATGTGAAGACGGTGGTCGATGTCGGCATCGCCTTCGGCACGTCACCGATCTATAACGCATTTCCGCGCGCCAAATATTTCCTGGTCGAGCCCGTGGCGGAATGCCGCCCGATCCTTGAGCAGCTCAAGCAGCGACTTGACGCCGAATATTTCCTGGTCGCGGCCGGTGCCGAGAACGGTGAGATCACCTTCAACGTCCACGACGACATCTCGGGCTCGAGCATCTTCGCGCAGGTCGAGGGCAAGGCGCTCGACGGCGAGGCGCGCAAGACGCCGATGCGGCGGCTCGACTCGCTCTTGCCGGAGACGCTGGAGCATCCGGTGTTCCTGAAGATCGATACGCAGGGCGCCGAGATCGAGGTATTGAAGGGGCTCGGCACGCGGATTGGCGAAATCGATCTCATGATCCTCGAGACCACGATGATGCCGATGCGGCACGGTATCCCGCAGTTCGCAGACATCGTACGCTTCTGCGACGACGCCGGCTTTGCGGTCTATGACGTGCTGGAGGGGCACATGCGTTCGCTCGACGGTGCGCTCGCCCAGATCGATCTTGCCTTCGTCCGCAAAGACAGCCCGCTGCGCAGCCAGACCGCGTATTTCAGCCCCGACCAGCTCGCGGAATATCTCAAACGCCCGAGCAAGCTGCGCGGCGCGTAGTCGTCCCCGCGACGGCGCTGTGCGTCAGATTTCCGCGAGCAGGATGAACAGACAGCGGCGCTCGCCCTTGTTGACCATGCCGCCGCGGTGCATGCCGTTGCCGTCGAACAGCACGCAATTTCCGTAGTTCGAGGTCGCGGCGAAGTGGCCCTCGCGCAGGCGCGCCACATCCGGCGAATTGTCGGAAAGGTCGCCGCCGAAATCGGCCTTCTTGCGCAGGAATGCCGGCAGCGCCATGAACTTCCTGCGCGCGTCAGGCCGGCGGCCGGAGAAGCCGGAGAAATCGTTGGTGCGCCGGATCATGCCTTCGAACCAGCCGATCTTCGCGTTTTGGCTGCCGCGGATGTAGCAGAAAGGGCCGCCGTCTGGACCGACGTCATGGACATAGATCGCGCATTTCAGCATGCCGTAGGTGGCATCGATGTGCAGGTAGCTGCCCCAGGGATCGGCGAGCTGCGTGTCCGGGAATACCCGCTTCCAGAATGCGAGGTCCTGGTCGTTGATCTGCGCGTTGACGTGCTTCACGCCGGCCGGGCGGCCGAGATAGGCGCTCGCCGCTTCCATGATGCCGTAGCGCTTGAAGATGGACTCAACGGTCGCGAAGGCCTGCGGATCGGCCGAGCGCGTGCACCAGTAGACGTTGTCGTCGAACCTGCGCTTCTCCGGCGGAATGTTGGCGCGCCGCTCGTCGAGCTTGGCGAAACCCGGATTGGTCACGCTGCGGATCTGGTCGATTTCGTCCGGCGCGAGCGTCAAACAGACAATGCCGTCGGATTTGATCTTGTTGTGCAGCGCCGGGTTCTCGGGCTTCGCGGGGCGGCGCGTGCCGGTCAACGTGCCGATCGCGCGGCTCGCGCGGATGCGCGCATACATAGAGATGTAGCGCAGCGCTGTCTTTGCATTGAGGCCGCTGAAGCCGGCTTCCTTGGTCAGCAGCGGCATGTTGTCGTAGTCGACGATGCGGCGGATGGTGACGAAGGCAAACGTGCGTAGGAACACATTCAGCGCGTAGAGGCGTTCACGGAATGTCGGCTTCGGCAGCATGCCGCCATAGGCCGGATGTGCGTCATAGTCGATCGAGGGCAGCGTGTTGCCGCGATAGGGCGGAATCGGAAGTTCACCAATCTCGACGGCGCGTGCCACCGGCGTCACATCGGAAAGTGAATCGATCGTCGTCATGTCGCGTTCTCCCGGAACGAGCGCGGTTCGTCTCAAGCTCGCCCCGATCTATACAGCTTGGGGCGCTGCACAGGCAACAATGGCCGGGACTTATCCAGTCGTTCCGGGCGGTTCCAGAGGGCCCGCTAAATCGTGGAAATGCTTCGGGAAAGCGCGCTTGAGGTCGATCTTTCGAAGGGTTCCAGCGATGGCTTCGGACGCACCCCCGCGGCCGTAGGGCGGCAGATGGGCCGGATCGGGCTGGAACCGGCCCTCGAAGATGCGCTGGAGGCTTGCCAGGATGAAGTGCGAATCGGCGGGACAATCGATGATCGAAGCGGCGCGGAGCCGGCCCTTCTGGCGATCGCCGATATTGATCGTGGGTACGCCGACGGCCGGGGCTTCGAGGATACCGCTGGAGGAGTTGCCGACCACGGCGTCGGCAAGCCGCAGCGCGGACCAGTAGCGCTCGCTGCCGAGCGAGGTGAAGAGATGGGCTCGATCGGATCGTGTCGCGATGAACGTTCTGATCGCGTCGTCAATGGTGCGATAACCGGGATCGGCGTTGACGCCGGTGAAGATGAAGCTGCGGTCCTTGATGTCGGCAAGCGCGCCGATGAGGGCAGTGACGTTGGCAGCGTCGGCCTCGGGCCGCGCCGTCGTCGGATGCAGCGTCACCAGCAGGAAGCGCTCGGGACCGCCGATGCCGAGCTTTGCGAACAACTCGGCGCGGGTCAGCGGTGGTGCTACATCCGCCAGATCGAGGCCGGGCGCGCCGACATTGAAGACGAAATCGGGCTGCTCGCCCATCTGGATCACGCGCCGGCGATAGGGCTCGGCTGCGACAAAGTGCAGGCAGGCCATCTTGGTGATGGCATGACGGATCGCGTCGTCGAAGGCGCCCGCGGTGATCTCGCCGCCATGGACGTGCGCGATCGGGATGTTCAGAAGCGTCGCCGCAACCGCTGCTGCAAGAATCTCGTAGCGGTCGCCCAGCACGACGAGGATGTCAGGTCTGAGTTGCGCAAGCACCTCGGCAAAGCCGGACACGCCGATGCCGGTGCCACGCGCTACCGTCTCGGCGCGGTCATCGTCGAGCTTGAGGTCGATTTTGGCCGCGATCGGAAACCCGTCCGCCTCGATAACCCGCCACGTCTCGCCAAAGCGAGGCACAAGATGCATGCCGCAGGCGACGACGCTGAGGTTGATGTCGTTCATCGCCTTCAGCCGCGTCAAAATACCCCGCAGCAGTCCGTAATCGGCGCGCGAACCGGTAACGACCGCGATGCGGCGGTTTGCGTTCATGTCAGCTGCTGCCATGGTGAGGTGTCGAGCATTCCGTGCTCGATGACGTAAGACGCATAGGCAAGGTCAGCGGCGCTCTCGATCTCGATCGAGTGCAGCCGGTCCATCATGATGCCGTAGCTCGCTGTCGGTTCGGCGTAGATCTTGCGATGCGTGCGCATCGCGTCCCAGCCGACGAGGTAAAGCGCGCCGTTCATGGTCACTTCAGGCACCTGGTCCTGCCGCCGCTGCGCCGTCGTCTTCAGCATCTTGTCAACGATCTCGCCGATCGAACCGTCCTCGCCCAATGTCCCGACGAAAATCGAGGCCACCTCGGTCTCGCGCATGCCGACCACGAGGCTTGCCTTGCGTTTGGCAAACAGCTCGACGGCCTCGTCAAAATGTTTCGGCGTTGCGAAGGGCGAGGAGGGTTCCAGCAGCATGATGGCGTCGTAGCGCCGCTTCTCATGCGTCTCGATCCAGTCCATAGCGTGGAGCACGACGTCGTTGGAGGAGGCCGTGTCGGTCGCAAGTTCGGCCGGCCGCTCGAACAGCACTTCGGCGCCATGCCGCTTCGCTTCAGTCCGGATCTCGGGGCTGTCGCTGGAGACGATCAGACGCGAGCAGTAGCGGGACTGTTTTGCGGCGATCGCCTTATAGCCGGTCAGGCTGAGGCCGCCGATCTCGCGCAGATTCTTGCCGGGCAGGCCCTTCGATCCACCGCGGCCGACCAGCAGGAACAATATCTCGGGCGAGTTCGTCATTGGCTCTCGACAATCCTGCGTTCAGGCCGATGGGGAATCGGCGCGATTCGGGGCTCTTACGGGGGCCCTGGGGAACAAAGCAAGCCGCCCGCTTGCGTTGCTTTTACCAGCGTGCTCGACTAAGACAACCGCTTGATTGGCGGGCGATTTCGCTTCGCTACCTGCGACAAAACCCCATGCATCGCCGAACCTTGATCATTGCTGAGGCTGGCGTCAACCACAACGGCGATCGCGCCCGCGCGATTGCGCTGGTGGAGGCCGCCGCGCGGGCCGGGGCAGATATCGTTAAGTTTCAGTCCTTCCGTGCCGACAAGCTCGCGACCGCCGAAGCCGCGAAGGCGAGCTATCAGCAGGCGACGACCGGCAAGGCGCAGTCGCAGCTCGACATGCTGCGCGCGCTCGAGCTCAGCGCCGACGACGAGGAGCAGATCGCAGCGGCCTGCGCAGCGTCCAACATCACGTATATGTCGACGCCGTTCGATGCCGACAGCGCCACGCACCTGGTCCGCCGCGTCGGCGTTTCCACGCTGAAAGTCGGCTCGGGCGACCTCACCAACGCGCCGCTGCTGCTGCATCTGGCGCGGTTCCGCCTGCCGATCATCCTGTCGACTGGCATGGGGACGCTTGCCGAAGTGGAGCAGGCGCTCGGCGTCATCGCCTTCGGCTATCTCAACGATGCGACGGCGCGGCCGACAGCAGCCGACTTCGCCAAGCTTCTGCTGGACCGCGCGACCTGGACGGAGCTGCGGGCCAGGGTCACGCTGCTGCATTGTACGACCGAATATCCGGCCGATCCGCAGTCGATCAATCTGCGCGCGATGGCGACGCTGCGTAACGCGTTCGGTCTTCTGGTCGGCTTTTCCGACCACAGCCGCGGCATCCACGTCGCGGCGGCCGCCGTGGCGCTCGGCGCCACCGTGATCGAAAAACATCTGACGCTCGACCGCAATCTGCCGGGGCCGGACCATCGCGCCTCGATCGAGCCGGACGAGATGGCGGCGATGATCGCCTCGATCCGCGACGTCGAGGCCGCACTCGGCGACGGACGCAAGGTGCCAGCGCCCGAGGAAATTCCAAACCGCGCTGTGGCGCGGCGCAGCCTCGTTGCGCTTCGCCCCGTGCGCGCTGGCGAGCGCTTCACAGAAGACAATCTCGGCGTCAAGCGCCCGGGCGACGGCGTTCCGCCGCTCGAATTTTGGAACTATCTCGGCAAGACCGCCCGGCGCGACTACGCGGCCAACGAGGCGCTCGAGCCATGAGCCTGATCGTGCTTTGCGCCGGCGGTCATGCCAAGGTCGTCATCGAGGCGTTGCTGAGCCGTGGCATACGTCCCGCGGCCGTCACCGATCGCGACGCCGCGCGTGTCGGCGAGGCCGTCGGCGGCGTTCCGATCACGGGATCCGATGACGACGTCATGAAGATGGCCGCCGATAAGGTCGAGCTCGCCAATGGTCTCGGCAATCGCGCCTCGCGTACCGATTCGGGGCTGTCGGGCCGGCGTGCGCTGTTCGGCCGGTTTGCCGCGCTGGGGTACAAGTTTCCCGTGATTGCGCATGCCTCGGCCGTGATCGCCTCCAATGCGCAGCTCGGCGACGGCGCGCAGGTGATGGCAGGTGCCGTGATCCAGCCGGCGGCATGGATCGGGCAGAACGCCTTGGTGAACACGCGCGCGGTGGTGGAGCACGATTGCATTGTCGGCGATCACGCGCATATCGCACCGGGGGCGGTGCTGTGCGGTGGGGTGTCAATCGGCGACAGCGCGCATGTCGGCGCGGGCGCCGTGGTTTTGGTCGGCGTCAAAGTGGGCGCCGGGGCCGTCGTTGCCGCGGGCGCGGTGGTTGCAAAGGATGTCGCGGCCGGCGGGTTCGCCGGCAACGAGTAGGATTAGTTTGTCATGAAGGGTGCCTTCGTCGTCAATGAAGATACGCCGTTGATCGAGACGCTGCGGCGGATCGATCAGGGCAATCTGCAACTCGCCATTGTCGAGCGCGAGGGCAGGATCGTCGGCACCGTCACCGATGGCGACGTGCGGCGCGCGCTGCTCGGCGGCGTCGGCCTCGACGCCTCAGTCAGCCTAGTGATGAACCGCACGCCAATCACGGCGCCGCTCGGCATCTCGAATCCCGCCGCGCTCAACCTGATGCGAAAGCATTCGATCCATCAGCTTCCGCTCGTCGATGCGGAGGGACGGGTGGTCGAGGTCAAGCTGATCGACGATCTTGCGCTCGCGCAGCAATCCGATCATTGGGTCGTGCTGATGGCCGGCGGGCTCGGCTCGCGGCTGAAGCCGCTCACCGACGACATCCCGAAGCCGCTGATCCGCGTCGGCGACAAGCCGATCCTGGAAACCGTGCTCGGGGGCTTTGCGAAGGCCGGCTTCGGCAAGTTCTTCATCTCGGTCAACTACAAGGCCGACATGATCCGCGACTATTTCGGCGACGGCTCGGCCTGGGGCGTGGAGATAAACTATCTCCAGGAAAACGAGCGGCTCGGCACGGCGGGAGCGCTGTCGCTGCTGCCGGGGCGACCGACGCAGCCGTTTTTCGTCATGAACGGCGACCTCCTGACGACGGTGAATTTCGAGCAGATGCTGAAATATCATCGCGAGCACCAGGCCTTTTCCACGGTCTGCGTGCGCGAGCATTCCGTGACGGTGCCGTTCGGCGTGATCGATTTCGACGACCATCGCCTGCGCGGCATCCGCGAGAAGCCGACGCAAAAGTTCTTCGTCAATGCCGGCGTCTATCTGCTCGATCCCGGCGTGCTCGACCATCTCGACGCCAACGAAGCGGTGGACATGCCGACGCTGATCGAGCGCACCATCGCCAAGGGCAAGCCGTCGGTCGTATTCCCGTTGCGGGAATACTGGATCGACGTCGGCCGTCTCGACGATCTGCAGCGCGCGTCCGACGAATTCCAGAGGATCTTTGGATGAGCACCGAACGTTCGCTCCGCGAGATGATGTCGCTCGACGGCCGCGTCGCTGTTGTCACCGGCGGCGCCGGCTATATCGGCCGCGCGATCGCGGGCGGCCTTGCCGAGCTCGGCGCCACCATCGCGCTGGTCGACATCGCGGCGTCCGCGGGCACTGAGGCCGCCGCGAAGCTGACGGCCAGTCATTCGGTCAAGGCTTCGATGTTCGACTGCGATTTCGAGCAGGGCGATGCGGTGAAGGATCTGCCGCGGCGGGTGCGCGAGGCCTTTGGCGGCATCGACATCATCGTCAATTGCGCGGCCTTCGTCGGCACCAGCGGGCTAGAAGGCTGGGCGGTGCCGTTCGAGCAGCAGTCGGATGCGACCTGGCGGCGGGCGATCGAGGTCAATCTCACCGCGCCCTTCGTCTTGATTCAGGCCGCGGCCGAGGACCTGGCCGAATCAGGACATGGCAGTGTGATCAATATTTCCTCGATCTACGGCCTCGCCGGGCCCGACTGGCGGCTCTACGAGGGAACTGCGCTCGGGAACCCGGCCGCCTATGCCGCAAGCAAGGGCGGGCTGATCCAGATGACGCGCTGGCTGGCCACCACCATGGCGCCAAAGGTTCGCGTCAATGCGGTGGCGCCGGGCGGCGTCTTCAGGGCCACGCCCGAGCCGTTTTTGAGCCGCTATGTGGCCCGGACGCCGCTTGCACGCATGGCGCGCGAGGACGATATGAAGGGCGCTGTGGCCTATCTGGCGAGCGATCTGTCGGCCTATGTCACGGGCCAGTGCATTGCGGTCGACGGGGGGTGGACGACGTGGTAAGCCGGCAGCAAATCATGCAATCGCGAGAATCTCCGAAATGTTGAGCTGTAGCAAATGCTTATTGCCGGAAACGGCGGAGGCCACATCGTTCGACGAAGAAGGCTCCTGCAGCGTTTGCCGTCAGATCGAGGTCCGTGACACCCAGATCGATTGGGACGACCGTTACAAGCAGCTCCAGGAGCTGGTCGGCCAACACCGCGACAAGGGCCTTTACGACTGCATCCTGCCCTATTCGGGCGGCAAGGACAGCGTGTTCCAGCTCTGGTACGTCGTGCGCAAGCTCGGCCTGAAGCCGCTGGTCGTTCGCTTCGACCACTGGTTCTACCGGCCGCTGGTCGAGGAGAACAACACCAGCGTGTTCAAGCAGCTCGGCGTCGACGTGCTCAACTTCACGCCGAACTGGCACGTGGTGCGCGAGCTGATGCTGGAATCGCTGAAGCGCCGTGGCGACTTCTGCTGGCACTGCCACACCGGCATCTACGCGCACACCATGCAGATCGCGATCCGCTACGAGACGCCGCTCCTGATCTGGGGCGAGAGTCTTGCGGAATACCAGTCGTTCTATTCCTATGACGAGATGGAAGAGGTCGACGAGAAGCGCTTCAACCGCGCCATGAATCTCGGCATCACCGCCGAAGACATGTACGAGTTCCTCGGCGGCCGCGTCGCCAAGCGCGATCTCTATCCGTTCGTCTATCCGCCGCGCAAGGAGCTGATGCGGATCAAGTGCCGCTCGGTCTGCCTCGGCAGCTACATCAAGTGGGACACCAAGAAGCACGTCGACATCATCAAGAGCGAGCTCGGCTGGAAGGGCCAGGAGGTCGAGGGCATTCCGCCGGAATACGACTACGAGAAGATCGAGTGCTTCTTCCAGGGCGTGCGCGACTACCTCAAATACATCAAGCGCGGCATGGGCCGGACCAACCATCTCGCCAATATCGACATCCGCAACAAGCGCATGACCCGCGAGCAGGGCGAGGCGCTGGTGCGAGAGTTCGACGGCAAGCGGCCGCCGAGCCTCGATCTGTTCCTCGATTATCTCCAGCTCACCGAGGAGCAGTTTTTGGGCATCGCGATCAAGCACGAGGTCAGCCCGTGGCAGTTCTCGCCGAACACGGTCGAGCCGGGCCGCCGCATGCCCGACATGGACAAGTGGGACAACACCAAGGTGCCGTGGCCGAACCATCCGGGTGTCGAGATCGGCGGCGGCAAGAGCTAGGCGAGACTGATCGGGCGGCGCGGAGGTCGCGCCGGGGGAGCAGGCGATGTCAGGCGTAGCGATCGTCGATTACGGCATCAATAACGTGCGCTCGGTGAAGAATGCCGTCGAATATTGCGGCTTCGATCCGGTCGTGACCCATGATGCCGACGCCATTGCCGATGCGTCCCACGTCATCCTGCCGGGCGTCGGTGCGTTCGGCGATGCGATGAGCAACATTCGCGCCCGCGGCATCGACGAGATGCTGGAGCGCCACGTCCGCGAGAAGGGCAAGCCGTTCCTGGCGGTGTGCCTGGGCATGCAGCTCCTCGCCAACACCTCCGAGGAGCACGCCGACGACGGCGTGGCGCATCGCGGGCTCGGCTGGTTCGATGCCGACGTGCTGCGGCTGATGCCGAACGATCCCGCGCTGAAGATTCCGCATATGGGCTGGAACATGGTGGCGAAGGAGCGCAACCATCCCATCCTCGCCAATATCCGCGAAAGCAATCTGGCGTTCTATTTCGTGCACTCCTTTGCCATGCGCTGCAGGGATGCGGGCGACGTGGTCGGCTTCGCCCAATACGGTCAGCCAGTGACCGCGATCATCGCGCGGGACAACATCGCCGCCACGCAGTTTCATCCCGAGAAGAGCCAGGACACCGGGATCGAGCTGATGAGCAATTTCCTGCGCTGGAATCCCTGAATTCGATGTTGAAGAAGCGCCTGATCCCAAAGTTCCTGCTGCGCGATGGCAGGCTCGTCAAATATGTCCGCTTCTTCGAGAACGAGCGTGCCGCCGGCAATCCGGTGACGACCGCCAAGGTCTATAACGATTACGGCGTCGACGAGCTGATCGTGCTCGACATCGTGCCGAGCGCGGCCTCGCGCGGCCGCGTCGTCGACATCATCGAGCGGATGTCGGAAGAGATTTTCATGCCGTTCACCGTCGGCGGCGGGGTCAAGACGCTCGACGACGTCAACATGCTGCTGCGCGCCGGCGCCGACAAGGTATCGGTGAATTCGGAGGTCGTGCGGCGCCCGGAATTCTTGCGCGAGGCGGCGCGCACCTTCGGCGACCAGTGCATGACCGTGTCGATCGACTACAAGAAGATCAGCCCCAACCATGCCAGCGTGTTCATCGACGGCGGCCGCGAGCATGTCGCGCTCGATCCGATCGAATGGGCACAGCGCTGCGAGGAGATGCATTGCGGCGAGGTCCTGCTCGGCTCGATCGACCGCGACGGCACCATGTCAGGTTACGACCTCGACATCATCCACAAGGCGGCCAGAGTGTTGAGCGTGCCGCTGATCGTCTCCGGCGGCTGCGGCTCGCTCCAGCATGCGATCGACGCGCTGGAAGCCGGCGCGTCGGCGGTTGCGATCTCCTCGATGTTCCTATTCACCGACCACAGCCCGATCAAGCTGCGCAGCCATCTGTTCTCGCGCGGCCTCGATGTGCGCGCCAGCTCCTCAAGCAGGAATTAGCATCGTGCAGCTCTCGCTTACCCGCCACGATCTTGCGCATTATGTGCGCAAGCAATTCGAGAATCTGTTCCCCGATGGCGCCGACCTCGGCGATCTCCAAAAATTCGTCGATCTCGCGCTCGGCCGGATCGACCATTGCTTTTCACGCGTGCGGCTGAAGGGATTCTTCGCGGGTGGCGAGGCGCGGTTCTCGCACTGGCATTCCGACCAGTACGCGATCTTTCTCTACTACCTCGCCAACTCGGCGTTTCGCGAGCGGCCCGGCCATCCCATCGCCGACAAGGCCTATGCGCTGAACAAGGCCCTGCATGCGCTCGACGCCTTCTACGAGGTGGAACTACCCGACGTCTTCGCGGTCCAGCATCCGGTCGGCACCGTGCTCGGCCGCGCCAGCTATTCGGATTACTTCATCTGCTATCACAACTGCACGGTGGGAGCGAACCTCGACAACGACTACCCGTCGTTCGGCCGCGGCATCGTGATGTATGGCGGCAGCCGCGTCATCGGCAAGACCGCCGTGGGCGACAACACCTTCGTGTCGACGGGCGCGATCGTCATCGACGGCGGCATGCTTGCCGCCGACAGCATTTTGCACGGCATCTTTCCGAAAGCGGCACGCTCGCCGACATCGCGCAACGTGGTGCGCGATATTTTTGGCGTCGGGACCTGATCAGGTCAGCCGCTTGAACCCGGCATGCGCGACGGGGCCGCGCAGCAGCTGCTTGACGGCCTTCTGGTCGACCGCGGTGCGCAGCTCCCGGAATACCTCGGTCACCGTTTCCAGATAGCGGTCGACATGGGCATCGGTGTGCGACCACATCGCATAGAACGACCCGGTGGCGAGGATGCCGCGGTCCAGCATCATCTGCGTGAACAGCGTGCGCACCTCCTGCGCGTCGGGCATGTCGAAGGCGAAATGGCCGAGCGGCGAGATGCCAGAGACGTGGATCGGCAGGCCGGCGACCTGCGATGCCTCGGTCCAGCCCTTCTGGATTCGGCCGCCGATCCGCATCAGGTGTCGCGCGACGTTCTGCTCACGATGCTTGCGCAAGGTAGCAAGCGCCGCGACCGGGCCGACGCGCTCGGTCCACGCCGTCGAGCTCACAAAAGTCTCTTGCGCCGCGTCCATTACCGCGGCGCGGCCGACGATGGCGGCCATCGGGAAGCCGTTGGCGATGGCCTTGGCGAACACGGCCATGTCGGGGTCCACGCCGTAAGCGAGATGGGCGCCGCCGGAATTGATGCGGAAGCCCGAGGTCACCTCGTCGAAGATCAGCGCGGAGCCGCAGTGGTCGGCGAGCGCGCGGATGCCCTTGATGAAGGCCGGCTCGGGCTCGCTGGAGCGCACCGGCTCCATCACGATCGCAGCGAGCCGCTCGCCATGGGCGGCGACGATCGCCTCGATCTCGTCGAGTCTGTTAAAGTGGAACGGATGCATCAGCCCGGCGAGGCCGCGCGGCACGCCCTTGGTGTCGAGGCCCGGCAGCAGATGGCCGTCGAGCGCAGTCGTCTCGCCGAGATTGGCGCTGAGATACCAGTCGTGCCAGCCGTGATAGCCGCAGAACGCCACCATGTCGCGGCCGGTCGCAGCACGCGCGATGCGGACCGCGATCGCCATGGCCTCGCCGCCCGCGCGACCGAAGCGGACCATGTCGGCCCAGGGATGCAGCTCGACCAGAAGTTCCGCGAGCTCGATATCCTCGGCACAGTTTAGGGTCGACATCGAGCCCATGTCGATCGCGGTCTTCACCGCGGCGTCGACGTCGGGATCGGCGAAGCCCAGAATCGTGGCGCCGATGCCGCAATAGCTCATGTCGAGATAGGTCTTGCCGTCGAGGTCCGTGACCTCGGCGGCCTTGGCCGATTTGAAGTAGGTCGGCCACTGCTCCGGCAGGAACATTTCCGGCCGCTTTGAGAGCAATTGCGTTCCACCAGGCATAACCTTGCGCGCGCGTCGGTAAAGCGTTTGGCCGGTGCTCGACATTGGATTCTCCTGCGCGGAAGGCAAGCGGTGGATACCGCAAGCCCCCCGGTCAGGCAAGGTGCAGGGGAGCAGGGCCTGCATGCTTGAAATCGGCGCGCGATGCTGCAAAACAGGCGGGCGCCTGATCGTGCCGGGCGGGGAAGAGGGACCATCATGGAGGCTTCGACGTGCGCCCGCCGCTTTCACGCAGCAGGCGTTGGCGTGCTCGTCACGGTCCTCGTCGTCTGGCTCGCTCTCTCCGTGACCGCGGTGACGCGGCAGGGCACCTGGGCCGACGAAGCGAGCTACATCATCAAGTCGTGGTGGTATGTCAGCGGCGCGGTGACGCCCTACAGCGCCACTGACGCGACCTGGTATCAGCCGCTGCTGTTCTACTGGCTCGGTGCCTGGCAATGGATTGCGGGCCACGACATCGTGGCCACGCGCGTGCTCTCACTGCTGGTCACCGCCGCCAACGTCGCGCTGCTCGCGGCGTTCCTGCGCCGGCTCGGCTGCACC
>NZ_JBBIAM010000084.1:0-42348 GCF_054185185.1 Bradyrhizobium sp. UFLA05-153 | reverse complement strand
CCAAGGCCGGCTCCCAAAAAGAAGCCTTGAATCTGATTTGCTCTCAAAAGGGAATCCTTAGAGTCCACACCACCTAGTACTTGGCGACGACAGGACCACCAAATTTGTAGCTGAGGCCGACCCGCACCGTGTTGATGTTGGTGCGATCCCAAGAGAAATTGTTGCCGAAGGTTGGAAACCCAGCCGAGAACACGGAGACGTTCGGGCCCTTGCCCAAGCTGTAGTAGAGGTATTCAGCCCTCACGATCCAGTTCGCGGCGGCCATCCATTCTGCGCCAGCGCCCACGACGTAGCCCGTGTTCGAGGAAGACGATCCCCTGAACACCGCGTCGTAGCCAGTGGAATTGCTGCCCTCGCCGAAGTAGTCCCGCTTGCCCCAAGCGACGCCACCGGTCGCATACAGGAGGACGTTCGGTGCAACGAGCACGCCGACTCTACCGCGGACGGTCGCGAGCCAGGACAGATTCGTTGAAATTGTCGTGAAGCAGCTCGCCGCAGGAATAAAAGTACACGACGCCGCGCCCCCAGCCGTCCAGATTGTGGTGGCACTGCTGTTCGCCTTCAGGCCTGTCCAATCGGCTTCGATACCCACGACCGCCTGCGGCGACACCTGCCAATTATATCCGGCATGAATTGAGCCCGTCACCGAAGCGGCGCTGTTGTTGAAGACCTCATTGTCGGCCCCAAACTTAGCGCTGTTCGGAAGGAAGTTGTTCGCAACCGACGTACGCGCCCACGCGCCTCCAACGTCGCCACCAATGTAGAATCCGGTCCAGCTCGCGACCGGCGCGGGCATCGGGGCCTTGACATAGGGCCGGGCCGCGAGGTCGGCCGCTGAGGCCGATCCGGCCATCGCCGCCACCGCTATCAGCGTCAGCGTCAGCAAAATCTTCTTCATGTCAAACCCCAAACTTTTGCCCATGTGGACGGTGCGAGCACACCATCCGTTTCTGCGTTTCGTCTATAGCCGGATCCGTCGGCACGGCTGTATCCGACCGGCGCAGATTGAGGATAGTCCGACGAACCTGTCGCCGTCTTGGAACGCACCGCCAATCGTTTCACCATCAGCGCCCTGCGGGCGTGACGGCGGCGCCGTGATGCAGAACGGCCACGGGCAGAAGCGCCCCAAAGTGGCTTCAAGCGCAACTGCAGACTGAATCTGCCCGCATGGCTCGCCGCTTGATGGCGCTACGATCAAAGCGCGGGAGATACCGGGTTCGCCCCGATTGGACTCCAGCGCCAATCGTGTAGATTGAGGCGATCTCCGCTGGCGCTGGCCTTTCGCTTGCGCGCGATCTCCGACTATTTTGGGCTGTCGCGAGCGAAGGAGTCATGATGCAACAAGCGGGCGCGCCGAACTTCTTCATCAACAGTTATACGGGCGCACCGCACGGACGCGATTACGAACGATGGCGCGAGGAATTGTGCCGGTGCATGTGCCGGGCTGACATCAAGCCGAGCGAAGGCAACAGCATCCACATTGCAAGTCAGCCTGCTCGGGGGCATCCTGTTGGCCGCCTTGAGCGGGTCGTCGGCTGAACTCTTGCGCACCCGCGAAACCCTGAAGGACGGTTTCGACGGCATGTGTCTCGTCCTCGCGACGTCCGGCCGCGTGCTGGTATCGCACGAGCGACAGTCGATCGAACTGTCGGATTCGCAGATGTGTCTCGCGGACATGAGCGTGCTCTGTGGCACGGGCATCAGCAACAACTGCGAGGTCAAGACCGTACGCATCCCGCGATCCATGCTGTTGGCGGTCTGCCCCGAGGCCGAGGACCGGCTGGCGCTGGTTCTTGGCGATCAAGCTCCCATCAGAGAAGCCATCGTTCGCTACCACGCTCTTGCCGCCAATCTTGGCCCGCACACCGACGTGGTCGGCCAGCACCTGATGGCGCAACACATGGTCGATCTCGTCGCCCTGTTGCTGCGGACAGACGCCGACCGCACCGAACTGGCGAACAGAGGGTATTCTGCCGTGCGGCTCGACCTCATGCGCGCCGACGTCATCGCCAATCTGAGCCGGGGTGATCTGACGATCTATTCGGTCGCGCAGAATGCGGGCGTTAGTCCGCGCCATGCCCAGCGCATGTTCGAACAGACGGGAACCACGTTCACCGAATTCCTCCTCGAGCAGCGCCTGCTGCTCGTGCGCAAGCTGCTGCTCGATCCTCTCAACCGATGGCGCAAGATCAGCGACCTCGCCCATTCCGCGGGATTCCCCGACGTGTCCTATTTCAACCGCGTATTCCGAGGCCGGTTCGGCGTGACGCCATCCGACATGCGCGGCGTTTGAGAGCAAGCATCGATCAAAGCGACACAGGTCGGGTCCGGCTGGAAGACCGGATCTCATCGATCAGAAAGGACTCCGCAACAACGGGGTCGCCATGCCGGTATCGGACACCATCTTGAGATCTGGAAACCGCGTCAGCAGCGCCTCTCTCAAAAAGCGGAAATGCTTGATGTTCTGCGACAACTGCTCCAACCGGAGCCGACCGTCTGAGATTTCCGTGTCGAACAGATTTTGGTGATGGATGTCGAGCGAATCACGGGTCACATACTCGTCGACGTCGTTGCCGCTCGTCACCGCGGCGCGCGCCAGGATATTATCAATTCGCAAACTGACCGTCGCCCGTTCGGCTTCGGCCACAGAGAGCGCGTGATCGATCGAGCGGACGATCGAGGCAACGCACAGAAAATCCGTCTCGACGTCGCACATCATCAACCGCATCACCTTCTTGAAGCGAATCGCATCCAACCTTCTGGCCAGGCGTACGAGAACATCCAATATGCGAATTATCATTGCGTCACACCATTGCGTCCGGTTGAGCAGCCGCGCTGAAGTGGGAAGGGAATCCCGCTCGCGAGCGCGACATCGCTGACTTCGTATTTGCAGCTGCGCCGTTCGCCAGGCAAATCCGCCCCACAAGCCCGTGTCCTGCAACGGATCCGGGATATTCTGCATCGCGACCAGGCGATCCGCCCTAGCCAGCCAAGCGGGGCTCAATCGTTCCGAGGTCCTACCGGGCTGGGGGCTCCATCGTCTAGGAACTGAACGGCAAACGTTCAGCCGGTCACGACAGGCAGTCATCTTGGTAAATAGATGATGCTGGCAACCGTGCAAATTGCACGCGCAATCACAGACTGAATCTGCTCATGTCGCTCGCCGCCCGATAGCGGCACGATCAAAGTGCAGGAGGCGCCGGCCTCGGCGCCAGCGGCGGCCTCCTTGCATATACCTGCTCGATCTCCGCGGCGAAGCGATGCTCCAGCGCGGGACGCTTGTTCTTCAACGTTGGTGTCAACAATCCCGCCGCGATCGTCCACGGCTCCAGCGACCACGACACCGCGCGCGGCGTCGCATAGGCCGGATAGTCCTTCACGGCCGCGGCGATCCGCGCGAGCAGAGCGGCACGCTCCCCGCCCTCGCCCTGCTTGCCGAGTCCCGCGAGCCTCTGCTGCTCCTGCTCCCACGTCTTGGCATTGAGCACCACGAAGGCCGTGAGGAAAGGTCGCTGCTCGCCGATCACGAAGGCCTGCTCGAACAGGGGATCGGCAAGGATCGCGGTTTCGAGATCGACCGGCGCGATCTTCTCGCCGGTGGAGGTGACGAGGATGTCCTTGATGCGGCCGGTGATGGTGATGCGGCCATGCTCGATGCGCGCCTGGTCGCCGGTGTGCAGCCATCCATCGGCCTCCTTGACGCGGCGCGTCTCCTCCTCCCGGTGCCAATAGCCGAGCATCACGCTCGGGCCGCGGACGAGCAACTCGTCCTTGTCGGCGAGCTTGACCTCGATGCCGTCGAGGACGTGGCCGACCGAGCGCGGGTCGTTGTCCTCGGCGGTGTTGACGGAGACGACCGGCGAGGTCTCGGTCATGCCGTAGCCTTGCAGGACCTCGAGCCCGAGCGAGAGAAAGAGGCGGATGACCGGCTCTGCGATCGGCGCGCCGCCCGAGACGGCAACGCGCAAGCGCCCACCGAACTGTGCCAGCACCTTGTCGGCGACGAGGCGCTTCAGGATCGGCCAGGCCAGCCGGTCGAACAGCGAGAGAGAGCGCCTCCCCTGCCGCGCGTCAAAGCGCCGGCCGCCGACGGCAAGGGTGAAATCGAACAGGACGCGCTCGACGCGGCCGGCCGCTTCACGGTGCTGCATGATCAGCGCAAAAATGCGCTCATAGATCCGCGGTACTGAAATCAGTACCGTCGGCTGCACATGCTTCAAGTCCTGGGAGAGCTGCGACACCGAACGCGCATAGGCGACACAGGCGCCCGCCGCGATCGGATAGTAGTAACCGCCGGTGCGTTCGAACGTGTGCGAGAGCGGCAGGAAGGAGAGGAAGACGTCGTCCGGCTCGGCGGCGATGCGCCGCGCGATCGCCTTCACATTCGCAACGACGTTGCCATGCGACAGCATCACCCCCTTCGGCCGCCCGGTGGTGCCCGAGGTGTAGACGATGGCGGCGAGATCATCTGCGCGGACAGCAACGTCAGCCATCGCGGGGCCGCCGGCCTTCGATGAGAGCCAGCAATCGAGCGCGATGACGCGGGCGTCGGTCGGCGATGCCTCTGACAAACTCGCGCAGACGACGCGCGCGAGACCCGGGACCGGCTGCCCGGTCGCGACGATCGCCTGCCAGCGCTCCAGCGTATCCACGAACAGCAGGCGGGCGCCGGAATCGCCGAGGATGTAGGCGATGCTGTCGGGGTTGTCGACGGCGTGCATCGGCACCGGCACGAGACCGCGCGACAACGCGGCCTGGTCCATCGCGACATGCGCGAGGCCGTTGGGCATCAGGATCGCTACCCGCTCGCCGGCCGCAAGACCCTCGGCGGCGAGCGCCCGCCGCCAGCGCTCGAATTCGGCATCGATCTGTCCCCAGGAATGGCTCGCCCAGCGTCCCGCCGTCGCATCGTATTGGCGATAGGCTTCCCTGCCCGGCGTCAAGGCTATGCGCCAGCGCAACAGCTGCGGCAAGGTCATCACCTCCGCCAGAGTGCGCGGATCACCTTGCGTCTGAGTGACGTGATCTGCCATGACGTCTTCTAGTGTACTCGCGAATCGCCGCTATTTGGAGACCGATACCTAGCGCGACCGGCGATGCCTCACATTGATCGTCAGCAAAAAACGCCGAGCGCCCAACGCCGAACTTGAAAGTCAGCGCGCCCGCTCTCTCGTCTTCTCCAGGCGCTCGCGGATCTCGCGCGCCTGCGGCTTCAGTTTCAGGGCGCGGGCGTAGTCGGCGCTCGCATGGTCGAAGTCGCGGATTTCCTCGTAGGCCCGGCCGCGGGCGGTGAGCGCATCGACATCGTCCGGGTTGACGCGCAGCGCCTGCGAATAGTCGGCGATCGCGCTCGCATAGTCGCGCTTGAACGCATGGGCGCTGCCCCGGTTGAGATAGGCGGTACTGTCGTTCGGATCGAGCGCGATCGACTGGCTTGCGTCCGCGATCGCGGAATCGAAATCGCCGGTGCGGACGTAGGCGGCTGCGCGATTATGCAGGGCATAGACGTCCTTCGGATCGATCGCGAGGACCGCGCTGTAATCAGCGATTGCCGCCCCGTAGTTGCCCATTTCCTGATAGGCGCGGCCGCGGCCGATCCGCGCCGCGGCATAATGCGCGTCGATTCGCAGCGCCTCGCTGTAATCCCTGATGGCGCGATCGAATTCGCCCTTGTCGTCGAAAGCGTCGGCGCGATTGGCGAGCCCGATGGCGTTGTTCGGATCGATCGCCAGCGCCGCGTTGAAGCCCGCGATCGCGGCGTCGAGCTCGCGGCGTGCATGGTGCACCATCGCGCGGCCATAGAGGGCGGTGAGCTGCTTGGGATCAAGCCTGAGTGCGCGGTCATAATCGGCCATCGCATGGTCGAGATCCCGCATCTCCTGCCTGGTCCGGCCGCGGTTGGCCGGGAAGATCGCATTGGCCGGGTCGAGCCGCATCGCCGCGTCGAAATCGGCCAGCGCCTTCTCATAGCGCTGCTGCCGGCGAAGCGCCACGCCGCGGCTGTTGAACGCCGCGGCAAGGGTCGGGTCGACCGCGATCGCGGCGTCGAGATCGGTTAACGCACCATCGAGATCATCCGCGCGCATCGTGTTGCGCCCGCGCTCCCAGAGCATGCTGGCGAGATCGCGCGGCGTTACCGCCCCGCTCGTCACGGCCGCGCGGCAACGGGCGATCGCCGCATCATCAGCGCTCTCATGGCAGGGCTTTTCGTCAGCCGCCATGGCGACGCCCTGGAATGCAATCGACAGCATGATGACTGTTGCCAGGCGAAGGAGCGTGCTCATGCATCGGCTCCGTCAACCCTTCACCTTGCAGGTGACGGGGCCATTATCGAGCATGAGCTGGTTGCCGCCGAGATCGGTCACGATCTGCCCGGCGTAGATGCCCTTGGCCTTGTCGCGCTGCGCCGAGATCACGACCCGGACACGGCTCTTGTCCGACTCGTCCATGGCGACGACCAGGAGATTGTCGTCGCGGAAGCTGAACAGCGTGACCTTCGACGGATAATCGAAATCGATCGGCGGCAGGCCACCCTGCTTTTTCGGCACCTCGAACGTCAGCTCCTGGTCTTGCGGGTAGGAGCAGGTGATCGACTTCGCGGCCGCGGCACCCGCATGTAGGGCGAACAACGAGACGGTGCAGAGGATGGCGGCGAGCTTCATGACAAAACTCTTGACGTGAATCCTGTGCATCTGTCGCGCCGGGCGGCCAACACGTTCAGGCGTCAACCGCGAATGTGTTGTATGGCTCCCTGCCATAGTATTCTGAGACCTCAGCAACAGGGGCTTGATTTCCATGACCCGCGACCACCTGTTTCTTTTGCGCCCCGGCTTTGTCGATCCGGCCTATCCGGGCCAAAACTTCTATTGCTGGCACTGCGCACTGATCGAAGGAGTGCTCGCCTCGTTTCCCGACCTCGCCAACAAGATCGACATCGAGCGCATCGCCTGGCCGCGGCCGCGACAGGCCGTCATCGACCTCGTGGGCGAAGAGAATCAATCGCTGCCGCTGCTCGTGCTCGCTGACGGCGTCACGTCGCCGCATCAGACCGGCAGCCATCGGGGGCGCGCGTTCATCGCCGACAAGGACAAGATCCTGGCCGCGCTCACCGAGCGGCACTGCTTTCCCGATCCGCATCCGTGATGCCGGCACGTCAAGCCTTGCGGCGATTCTGTGCCGGCAAAGCGCCGATCAAGGCGGCACTTTGTCGCCGGAACGCGCAGGCCGCTCATTCCGTTATTGCCTCGCACATCAATTGGAGTGAGTGACGGAATGAAAAATCTCTTTGTGGCGATAGCTGTTGCTGCTGCAGCGCTCGCAACCTCATCCGCGGCGAACGCCGCCGGCGAGGACGCAGCCAAGACCGCGGCAAAGCCGCACATGCAGGCCAGCCCATCGACCGACATCAGCGCGCAAGGCCGGCATCATCACTGGCACGGCCCGCGCCATCATCATTGGCGGCCTCACGGCTACTATCGCCCCCACTACCGGAGCTACGGCTACTATCCGCGACCACATGTCTATCACGGCAGGCCCCACGGCTATTATGGCGGCCACCGCTGGTGAGAAGAAGAGCCCGCAGCGATGCGGGCTTTTTGCCTGGAAGTCTGCGTCGTCAGACCAGCAGCAACGGCCGGTTCGATGACGCCAAGTGGCGGATCAGCTCCATGTCTTCGCTTGAAATCTCGAACAGGCCGAGACGCAGCTTGTAGCCCCAGTTCGGATTGTCGCGCGTGAAGGCGAGACTTTCGAGCAGCGGCCGGATCGGCACCTCGGCAGCGTCACTCCATGCGACGTCGCGGCGGAACGGGTGGAAGCCGCCGCCCATGTCGGCCTGGTAGGGCACGCCCGGCTTGACCACGCCGATCGCGGTGAAGGCCTGGAGCCGATCCTTGCCGCCAAAAGTTTCGGTCGGCGAGTAGTAGGCGACGCGATCGCCCGGCGAGATCCGCCGCAGCGGGCCGCCTTTGCCGTGGCAGACCTGCATGAAGCCATGCGCACGCCCGATCCGGACGTGCTTGGCCGAGGCGACGGCGATCCAGTGCTTCATGCGAGGTCCTCCGACAGTTGCCCGCCCTTTAGCAGCAGGCCGTGTCAGATTCTGGCAGCAGCCATTCGGCGCACGGGTTCGGCCAAGCCGGACACGCCGAGAATCAGGATCCGTCAGCCGTCCCTCCGCGGCCGTTCGAGCTTGTGCCTGCCGCGATAAGCAGCATCGCGTCCAGGCCGGCCGCAAGCACACTTAACGTCTTAGTTGCAATTACTTAAGTAGACTAGTGGCGAGAGTCGGCCGCTGGCCGAGCCTATCGTGAAAACGCCCGGATAAGTTTGGTCCAACCGATGTCAGAGCTTCCTTCGCCGTCTGAGCACTCATCCGCAAATCGCTCGAAGCGCGGGATCAGCCTGCGATGGAAAATCCTGGCTGGCAATCTGATTACGGGCCTCCTCGCCTTGGCCTTCGCCGTTTCGGTCGCCTGGGATGGATGGCGTGATCTGCGCAAGCGGGAAGCGGCAGCGCGCGCGCTCACCGCATTCGAACTGGTGATGAAGGCCAACAGCCTGATTCCGGCCGAGCGTACCGCTTGGTTTGCGGTTACGGGCCCGACAGCCGAAGCGGCCACGTCCGAAAAATTGTCGGCCTTGGACAAAGTTGTCGCCGGCACCGATGCTGCCATCAGCGCGGCCAAGAAGGCCGTTGGCGCGGCGGACCTTCCGGTCGCATCGATTGAGGCTGCCGAGCTTGCCTTGCAACGAACCCGCAGTGCTGGGCGTCAGGCGGCGGTCATGGCCAAGGCGCAACGCCCGCCCAACAGCCAGACCGCGATCGTGGACGGGCTTGCGCGCGCCGTCGACTCCCTCACCGCCGCGACCGGCGAGGTCCTGATCAACCTGTCGCGCACCGGCAGCGACATAGAAAACCTGTTGCCGTCGGCGCAGCTCGCGCAAAGCGCACAAGCCATGCGCACCACCAATGGTGCGCGCACGGCGATCCTCGGCCTCTTCGTCCGCAACCAGCCCTTGTCTGCCGCCCAGAACGTCGAGGTCACCGAATTGACCGGCCAGGTCGGCCTGCTCTGGCGCCAGATTGAGCAGGGCGTCAGCAATGCCGGCAGCGCGCCGGAGCTCGTTCGCTCGATCGACCAGGTGCGCGCCAAGCTCATGACCGAAGGCGAGCCGCGGTTTCACGAGGTCTCCGCGGCCGCGCGCGAGGGCCGCCCTTCTCCGGCCAGTGAAGCCGAGTGGCCCGCCTGGATCGCCGGTACCCTGAACAGCGTGCTGAGCCTGCGCGACGCTGCCCTCGACTTTGCCCACAAAGCCAATGACGCCGCGATCGCTGAGGCCCAGATGCGGCTGAGCTGGGCTATCGCGGTGCTGTTCGTCGTGCTCGCCGCCTCGATCGTAGTGGTGTTCGTGGCGATGCGCCACGTGATCCGGCCACTCGCGCGGCTGACCGGAGCGACGCTGCGGCTTGCCGACCGGGAGCTCGGCGTCGAGATCCCGGACGGACATCGCAAGGACGAGATCGGCACCATGGCCAACGCGCTGCAAATCTTCAAGGACGCGCTGATCGCGAAGAAGCTCGCGGATGAAGCGGCTGCACGCGAAGCCGAGGCGCAGATCGAGCGCGGCCGCCGGGCCGACGCCATCACCCGCGATTTCGAGGCCGTGATCGGTGAGATCGTCGGCACGGTGTCCTCCGCGGCGACGGAGCTCGAGGCTTCCGCCGGCACGCTGACGGCAACGGCCAACCGCTCGCAGAAGCTCACCACTGCGGTCGCAGCGGCCTCCGATGAAGCTTCCGTCAACGTGAACTCGGTGGCCACCGCCACCGAAGAGCTCACCTCGTCGGTGACCGAGATCAGCCGGCAGGTTCAGGAATCCGCGCGCAGGGCGAGCGAAGCGGTCGAGCAGGCCCACAACACCAACAAGCGCGTCGGAGAGCTGTCGCAGGCAGCGGACCGAATCGGCGACGTCGTCGAGTTGATCAACTCGATCGCGAGCCAGACCAATCTGCTGGCACTGAACGCGACCATCGAAGCCGCGCGCGCCGGCGAAGCCGGCCGCGGCTTCGCCGTGGTCGCGGCGGAGGTGAAGGCGCTGGCGCAGCAAACCGCGAAAGCGACCGAGGAAATCCACCAGCAGATCATGGGCGTCCAGGCGGCGACGAAGGAGTCGGTCGGCGCCATCGGGGAGATCAGCGCCACCATCGCGCAACTTTCGGAAATCGCCTCGGCGATTGCCGCCGCCGTCGAAGAGCAAGGCGCGGCCACGCAGGAGATCGCCCGCAACGTCCAGCAGGCGGCGCTCGGCACCGAGCAGGTATCCGCAAATATCGCCGACGTGCGCGACGGCGCGAGCCAGACCGACTCGGCCTCATCGCAAGTGCTGTCAGCCGCCCAGCTCCTGGCCCGCGACTCCAGCCGCCTCAAGCTCGAGGTCGGGAATTTCCTGGAATCGGTGCGCGCGGCCTAGTTTGAACAGCAACCGCGGACAGCATTCACCTCTCCCCTGCGGGGAGAGGCGAACTGCACTTCGCACCAATCCAACCAAAGATCATCATGTCCAAGCGAGCTAGGCACGCCCCTTCAGGATGATGCGCGCCGTCTCCTGCCCGCTCGCCAGCGCCGCCTCGACGGTGCCCATGTCGCTGCCGCGGTAGAGGGCTTCGCCGGAGAACAGCACCGTGGAGCCGTCCGCGCTGGCGAGGATCGATTGCGCATCACGCGTCTGCGGCGTGGCCCAGGAATAGGCGCCGCGCGCGAAGGGATCGTGCGCCCAGTTGATCGCGCGGGCGGCGGCGATCTTTTGCGCGAGATCATTCGGCGACAGTGCGAAGATGCCGGCAAGCGAGGCGAGCCCAGCCTCGATCAGCTCCGGCTCGCTGAGGCCGGCAAGGCCTGCGGTCTGCGGGCCCCCGAACCAGCCGGTGAGCACGGCATGCCCTGCCGGATGCTGCGTCCACCACACCGGGATTTGTTCATCCGAGAGCAGGAAGGTCAGGTCTGTGAAATCAGCCTGCCGGTCGAGCCACCAGCGGCTCTCGAAATGCAGCAGGATTTTGATGACGTTGCCGAAGCCGATATCCGCGGCCGCCGCAGCCTTCTCGCGCGCGACGGGCGGCAGCGCGATCTCCTTGAGCAGCGGCAGCGGCACGGTGAGCACCGCAGCGTCGCCATGATGCACCTCGCCATTGCCGCAGCGGACGGCGATGCGGCCTCCCACCTCCTCTATCCCTGACACGGCGCAGCCGAGATGGATATCGACGCCAAGCGCACGGCCCTCCGCCTCCAGAAATGCAATGAGAGCGCCATAGCCGCCGACGGGACGCGCCTGCATATGCCGCCCGCCAGCCATCCATTCGTCGCGCAGCGCCAGCGTGCTGGCACGCGCGGGATCGGCGGCGTCGTAGCCTTCCACCATCCGCTCGACGGACTGCCGCAACGACTCGTACTGGCTGCCCGCAAAATGCCGGCGCAGAAATTCGGCGACGGTCAGGTCGTCCTTCAAGTCCTTCACCACCTGATGAAGCTCGGCCTCGTGCGGATCGTGGCGCGCCTCGCGCGAGAATTTTCCGCCCTCGAAGTTCCATTGCGTCCCCTCGATCGTGGACAGCGAAAGCCCCGCCTCGGCGAGCAAAGCGCGCGTGACCGGCGCCTCGCCATGGACGAACTCGGCGCCGCCGGCCGCTTCATATCCGAACTCCGCGGCGGGAAGCGGAAGAATCCGTCCGCCGCACCTTGTGCGCGCTTCCAGGATCGTTACCCGCCGGCCGGCACGTGCGAGCTCGCGCGCCGCCATCAGGCCGGCCGCGCCGGCGCCGACGATGAGGATGTGCTCTGACTTGTCCGCCATGCCCGTACTTTACTGGCCCGCGGCTTTCGGATCGTTCTGCATCAGGTAGCGCAACAGCAGCACACCGCCGCCGAGCGGCCGCGTGCTCTCGAGCGTCATCGCGGTGACGGGCGCACGCTGCTCGCTCTCGGCATCGCCCGAGTCGAACACGATCGGCGCGCCCCTGGCGCCGTCCACAGCCGGACAGAGGACCAGATTCAGCTCATCGATGAGGCCTGCGCGCAAAAATGCGCCGTTGGCAGCGCCGCCGCCCTCCAGCAGCAACCGCTTCACGCCGAGCTCGCGATTGAGGATTTGAAGCGTGAGCGGAAGGTCGATCTCCGACTTGCCCGCAAAGATGTAGGACACGCCCTCGCCGCGGAGCCCAGCAAGATGCGCATCCGGCACGCGCTCGGTCAGCACCACCACGATGGGATCGCCGCCGATGTCGCAGCGGCCCCAGCCGATCTTGCCGTGCGCATCGAGCACCACGCCGTAGGCTTTCGCGTCGCGCCGCGCAAACCAGTTCTCGCGCGGGAAAGTCTCAGTCGTTGTGGTCGGATACGGCTTGCCCTTGGCGAACTCCGAGCCGGTGACGCGGCCGATCAGCCAGGCATCGCCGCCAAGCTCATCGTGTATCCGCTCGAACCACTCCGAACCGGCGCCCTTCGGACGCCAGCGGCTGTGATGCACACGGCCGTCGACGCTCGAGGCCATCAGGCAGATAACGTGGGGCTTCATGCAATTCTCCGTAGCTGCTTCTCAGGCCGCTGGTCCGCCGCCCTTGATGCGATCCTTGACGCGATTCTTGGCGCGATCGTTCACGATCACCGCCAGTGGATTGAGCTTTGGCGGCGCGACCAGCTTGAGCGTGTTGGTGTCGCGATGATTGAACGGCGCGCCTCGCACGAAAAGCTCGGTCTGGATGAGATAGGTCCAGCTTCCATCATCGTTGAAAGTGATGTCGCAGCGGTAACTGTCGGTGCGGAAGGCTTGTTCCAAAAAGTCGGTCGAGCAGATCCCGTAAGCCGTCTCGCCGCGCTTCGCGGTAACGGAAAACTTCTTATCATCCGGCGTGGCATTGCCCGACGCGAGCAGCACCTGCCCTCGCGGAATCGCCAGCGTCTGCATGATCAGCCCGGTTGCCGGCTCCCACAGCCAGTAGCCGACCTGGTCGTGGAAGGTGATGTCCTCCTCGGGCGTGTTGATGTGGATGTGATAGCGCAGCCCATAGAAGAGCTGCGGCCCGTTGGCCTGCGGATCGATCGGATCCATCCGGATATGCTCGATGAATGTCCGCCGCTCCGGCCCGTCGGCCTTCGGGTTGATATCGACACCTTTGTCGGCCTGCCACACGCCGGCGAGATGGCGCAGCGGTCCGAGATTGGCGAGAGCGTCCGGGGAGACGTCGTCGGGCTCGGTGAAGATGTCGGCGGGGATGGGGAGCATGGGGACCTCCGTGGGAGTGCGGGAGCAGCAATAGCACGAGTGTGGTGTGCGTGGCTCAGCACGTCCTTCACAAGCGCGAGTGGGCAAGGGCCCACTTAGGGCATGATCCGGAAAAGTGTGGAGCGGTTTTCCCTCGCGACAAATGCGGAGCGCGTTTGCGCGGAGATTATGCTCAAACAACAACCTAAAGCGCGATGACGATTCATCCCGGTCTCATCGCGCTTTGGAGCCGAAAAAGCCAGCGCGGCCAGCGTGTCAGGTTTCGGGTGGCTCTCGCTGGCACCCTGCGGTTGGATGTCGTGAGCACAGTCATTGCCGAGAGAACCGAAGGTAACATGGCCAACAGGACCTACGGGACGGTCAGTCCCGAGCGACAAAGGGAAATGAGCGGGCTGGAGTTCGTCAAGGGCCTTGCCAGCGGGGCACTACCTCTTAACACGATCGCGCAGACCTTGGGCTACGACGTGGTGGAGGCCGAAAGCGGTCGGGTCGCCATCACGCTCGATCCAACAGGCGCGCACCTCAATCCATGGGGTACGGTGCATGGTGGTCTCACGGCGACGCTTCTCGATAGCTGCATGGGCCTCGCTATCCAGTCGATGCTCGAAAGAGGCGTTGGCAGCACGACGCTCGAGTTCAAGATCTCGCTGGTCCGAGCCATCACGCTGGAGACTGGCCAGATCAGGGCCGAAGGCAGAGTCCTGAATTGCGGCCGTCGCGTCGGGACGGCAGAAGGCCGCGTAACCGATACCCGGGGCCGATTGCTCGCGCATGGCACGACGACCTGCCTGATTTTTCCGAGCTAGCGTTGTTGCACCCGGTTCAGGTTTTCAGATCGGACGTTTCCTGCTAGTGCAGCAAGGGTATTCGACTGAGCAAGGCAGATGCCATTCAACCGACTTCATGTTCCGCAGGCATTGGCAATTGAGACATGCCAGGCCATCAACGCGTGTCTCCATGCAAGCCTGGTCGCCACCTGCGGCGTGAACCCGGACGACGACTTTTGTCTGATCTCACGGTATCCCCCAGGCGACATGATCTGCCACCCGACCTTCTTGGGGCAACGCGATCCGAACTCGACTGTTGTCGTTGAAATTACGTTGCTCGCGGGCCGCTCCGACTCTCAAAAGGAAGCCTTGTACAAGGATGTTCGCAGCCGACTGGCCGAGATCGGCTTTGATCCGGCAAACTCAATTATTTTCTTGACTGAGAACAAGCCCATTGATTGGTCTTTCAGCGAAGCTGGATCGGTTAAGTCAGTTCTCGGGCTATAGTCGACAAGCCTGGCGATGCGACGCATCCCCGATTATCAGCCCTCTGGAACGAGCGTCTAAAGATTTCGTCTCACACTTTCGAGAAATCGTTCTTTCTCACCGGGCGCGTAACCTTGGGAGGCGCCGAAATACGGTTCATTGTAATTATTGTACGGGGCGGCCCGGTAGGCAGGTGGCACGTAGGTCATGCCCTGGTTGGGTCGAACAATAGCGTGCCGCCGGTGTGCGGGATGCGCCGTAGCCGCGTTCGCAGAGCCACACAGGGTGACCAAAAGGCTTAAGGCCAAAATAGAACGCATCGCTTGTTCTCCAATCGGCCACGCCGTCCCAACAAACGGCGGCTTCACGATTGGTCACACCTCTTCAGCCGAAGGTGCGTCGAACAATGACTTAGACACTGGCTGCGGGGTGCGGCGGTTGATCCAAGTCAAGGCGCGCCGGGCTAATAGCACGCAGCCGGACAGGCGCCGCCTGCCGTCAGCACACCAACGATACTCCCAAGTTCCTACCCTCTTGATGGCATCTTCGGCGCGGAAGGGTCGGCCCGACCTGTTTCAGCGAACCACGCGACATAAAGTGTGGGCAGGAAAACGAGCGTAAGGAGCGTCGCGACCAGCAAGCCACCCATGATCGCGAATGCCATCGGTCCCCAGAATACCGTGGGCGCGATCGGAATCATTCCAAGGACTGTCGACACGGCCGTCAACATGATCGGCCGAAAGCGCGAGCTGCTGGCATCCACCGCAGCGTCCCACGGCGTCTTGCCCTGGGCACGTTCGGCATCAATCTGGCCGATCAGGATCACCGCATTCTTGCTGATCATGCCGAGCAGCGCGAGTACGCCGAGGATGGCGACGAATCCGAGCGGTCTGCCGGAAAGCATCAACGCTGCAACGACCCCAATCAGACCGAGAGGCGCCACGCTCAGGACCATGAACAGCCGTGGGAAGCTTTGGAGCTTGATCATGAGCACCGTGAACATGACGAACAGCATCACCGGCACCACGGCCAGGACCGATGCCTGCGACTTCCGGCTCTCTTCGACGGTCCCGCCCACGACCACGTGATAGGACGACGGAAGGGCCTTTCTGAACTTATCGATCGCTGGAGACAGCGCCGTGACGACGCTCTCCGGCAGTGTGCCGCCAACAAGGGCAGCCTGAACCGTCAGGGTCGGAACGCGGTCGCGCCTCCAGATCAGCGGAAACTCCTGATCGTATTCAAAGGAGGCGAACTGGCTGAGCGGCACGGTCTGTCCGCCCGGCAGCGGGACCTGTAAACTGCGCAGGCTGTTCAGCGAGACCCTCTGCTCGTCGGTCGCGCGCGCCAGGACGTCGACCAGATAGATGTCGTCGCGAACCTGGGTGACGGGAGCGCCGGAGATCACGGCGTTCAGGACGGTCGAGATCGCCTGAGAACTGAGACCGAGCTGTCGCGCCTCGTTTTGGTCGACGCGAATGCGCACCTGGCGATCGGGCTCCATCCAGTCGAAGTTGACCTGCTGGGTTTGCGGATTTGACGCGACGATCTGTCCGATCTCAAGTGCGATCTCACGGACCCGCTCCACATCGGGTCCGCTGACCCGATACTGGATAGGCCAGCCAACCGGCGGTCCAAGCTCGAGCGGCGATACGAATGAAATTGCCTTTGGAAACGACTCCGCCAGCAGCTTTTCCAGCCGGGCATGCAAGCGTTCGCGCGCGGCGACGTCCTTTGCGATCACCACGGCCTGGGTGAAGAAATCGTTCGGGAGCTGGACGTTGAGGGGCAGGTAGAAGCGGATGGCGCCGCGCCCGACATAGGTGCTCCAGCGGGCCACATCGGGATCTGCCGCGAGGGCCGCCTCGAACCGCTTCGCAGCCGCCTCGCTTGCGAAGATCGACGCGTTTTGCGGCAGGCTGATGTCGACGAGCAGTTCTGGCCGATCCGACGACGGAAAGAACTGCCGCGGGATCAATGGCAGTGCAAGGATCGAGGCGACAAAGAGCGCTAACGAGACCGCAATCGTCAACCATTTCGCGCGCATCGCGAATGTCAGGAAGCTCCGGTAGATGCGGAAGACCGCGCCCGGCTTTGCCGGGTCCTGCTGCTTGGGCGGAACCAGAATGGCCGCTCCCATCAGCGGCGTGAAAATGACCGCAACGAACCAGGACACCAGCAGCGCGATCGTCACTACGGCGAAAAGCGAGAAGGTGTACTCGCCGGCCGAGCTCGCAGCAAAACCCACCGGTATGAAGCCCGCGATCGTCACCAGCGTGCCCGCCAGCATCGCCATCGCATGGGTCCGATAAGCAAAAGTTGCCGCCTCGATCTTGCTGGCGCCCTCCGCCAGCTTGCTGAGCGTCGCGTCGGTCGTCGTCATCGCGTCATCAACCAAGAGCGCAAGGGCGATGATCAGCGCGCCAAGCGATATTCGCTGCATGTCTATGCTGGCGAGTTGCATGATCGGAAAGACGATTGCCAGCGTGAACGGGATGGCGAGCGCAATGATCAGACCGGGTCGTATCCCGAGACTGATGAAACTCACCACCATGATGATGGCGATGGCCTGCACCAGCGAAACCATGAACTCACGGATGGCATGATCGACCACGACGGGCTGGTCCGCGACCAGGCTGGGCTCGATTCCGATCGGCAGCTCCGCCGTGATCTCCGCCATCGCCTTTCGGATGTTGGCACCAAGCGCGAGGACATCCCCGCCTTCCCGCATGGAGATTGCAAGACCTATTGCCGGCTTTCCGTTGACTCGAAACATCGGCTGGGGCGGGTCCGTGAACCCGCGCCGGACCCGCGCAATATCGCTCAGGCGGAGCATGCGCCCGCCGGCGGAAAAATTGATGTTGGCGATGTCCTGCTCCGATTGGAAGCCGCCCGACACCCGGATCGAGATGCTCTCAGTGCCGGTCCGTATCGTTCCCGCCGGACGCACGTTGTTCTGCGCCTGAAGCGCCGCGATAAGCGCGGAGCGATCGACTCCGAGGGTTGCCAACTCCTTGGTGGAGAACTCGACGAAGATCACCTCATCCTGTTCGCCCAGGAGTTCGATCTTCGAGACGTCAGGCACGAGAAGCAACTTCGAGCGGATGTCTTCGACCCGGTCCCGTAGCTCGCGCTGCGTGAATCCGTCACTGGTAAAGCCGTAGATGATCCCGAACGTGTCACCGAATTCATCATTGAATCCGGGCCCGATCACACCGGCGGGCAGCGTATGACGCATGTCTCCGATCGTCTTGCGCACGTGGTACCAGGTGTCGGCGACCTGTTTCGCGGTAGCGCTTCCCTCCAAATTCACAAAGACGGTCGCGACACCTGCCCTTGTGAAGCTTCGCAGAAAGTCCAGGTGTGGCGTTTCCTGCAAGTGACGTTCGAGGCGCTCTGTCACCTGCTTCATGGTTTCTTCCACAGATGCGCCCGGCCACGCGGCCTGGACGACCATGGTTTTGATGATGAAGGCAGGATCTTCGTTGCGACCCAACCGAAAATAGGACAGTCCACCCGCGACCACCGCAATGATCATCATGTAGACGACCAGCGAGCGGTGCTTCAGCGCCCAATCGGAAAGATTGATTCCGCTCATGGTTCTGACCCGAGAACGCGGACCTTCTGACCTGGATGAAGCGCCTGGACTCCGGCGGTGACAACGATTTCGCCGGTGTCGAGTCCCTGTGAAATGATTGCTTGCGCTTCGTCGAACCGCAACACATCCACATTGCGGACCGACACCGTGTTGGTGGCCGGATCAACGATCCATACGGCGGGCCGCTGATTCATCCTGGTCAATGCGGAGGAGGGTATGTCTATCATAGGCCCTGCATCCGTGTTCACGCGCCCGACGACCGATGCGCCGAGGCGCATGGCTGGTGGCGGATCCGTCAGACCTACCCTGACCTCGAAGGTCCGGGTGACGGCGCTGGCCTGTGCGGCAACCTCGCGGACTCGTCCCTGCGCCCTTATTGACGAATCATCTGCCAGGCTGACGTTGATTTCGGTGTCAGCCGAGGCGGACCTGATCGATTGAGCGGGAACATCGAATACTGCATCGCGGCCGTCCTGCCGTGCGATCCTTGCGATCATCTGCCCGACCTGAACGACCTCGCCGGCTCCGGGACCGCTCGCGGTGATCACGCCGGGCGCATCGGCCTTCAGTTCGGTGAAGCCGACCAGGTCATGCGCGGAATTCAGCTGCGCTTCAGCCGCATCGACCTGCGATTGCGCCGTTTGCTGCGCCTGAGTTGCGGCATCGAAGTTGGCGCGCGTGGTCCACCCCTGCGCCAGGAGCGTCTCCTGACGATCGAAGTGATTGCGCGCCTGCGTCAATTGCCCTTGAGCGGCGGCAAGGGATGCCTGCGCCTGTCGCAACGTGTTCAGTTCATTCTGCGACTCCAATCGCGCTAAAACCTGACCGGCCTTGACCCGATCACCTATCTTGGCGTCATTGATCAGCAGGCGGCCCGAGATCCGGAATGCCGCATTGACTTCATCCTCGGCCTCGATCCGCCCGGAAAATGTCAGCGGCGTCGTGACCTTGCGCTTTTCTATGGTCGCTGTGCGAACGATCCGCGGCGCTGGTGCATCATTCGTTGCAGCTTCCCTTCCGCACGCCCCGAGCATCAAACCGCATATCGATGCCACAAGCGCCAATGTTGAGATCTGGCGAGGGGTTCTTCGAGCGCCGCACGTAGCCATGGTGTGCCCTTTGCGTTCTAGAATCGTTGCCGGGCAGGCCAGCTATACCGGAGGCCCTGCCGCTTCCGGGTGTCGTCTCGGTAGTTTCCGGGCATTCTCGTGCGAGGAAGCGGCCGCGCACATCGGTAAATCTACCGAGGGCAATGGATGCAACCGTGGTCAGTTTCGGGCAGGCACCCGACGGAGTCGAGCCCTCACGTCCTAGGGAATTCCCGAGATTTCAATCAGGCAATCACCCGATATCTGCGGTCGCAACCGTAGCGCATAGGCATTGATGCAACGGTTCCCAAGGCGCCTCCAGAGCTGGAGCTGTAAAGGCATGGCGTTAAAGGCGGCTTCGCGAGCGGCCTGGTTCTTATGCCTCTGGCTCGTGCTGGCTGGAGCGGATCCCGCCGACATTCCTGCCGCAGCAGCCGCCATCGCCGCAGCGACCTGGACGAGCTTGCGCTTGCTAGAGCCCAGCACCGCACGGCGCTCTGTTCGTGCCATCGGTCAACTGGTGTTGCTCTTTCTATACCACTCGGTCGTGGCCGGAACGGATGTCGCAAGGCGCGCGCTCGATCCGCGGTTGCCCCTGCGCCCTGGGTTCGTGGCTTATCCGACCCGTCTTTCATCCGGGATTCGTCGCAACGTATTCACAACGCTCACCAGCCTGCTGCCCGGCACGGTGCCGACCGGAGAGGAGAACGGTCAGCTCGTCTATCACTGTCTCGATGTCGAGCAGCCGGTGGTTGCTGAGCTTGCCGCAGAGGAAGCGGCCTTGGTTCGCGCGCTCTACAATGACTGAGTTCCTGACAGCCGCAGTCGGCTTCATTCTCGCGATGCTGGCGCTGGGGCTGGTGTCGATCCTGCGTGGTCCGGGAGACGCCGACCGTATGATGGCGATGCAGTTGATCGGAACCGGCGGTATCGCAACACTGCTGCTGCTCGGCACGGTAGCGAGCCTGCCGGCGGCAATCGACGTGGCGTTGACTTTGGCGCTTCTCGCCACGTTCGCGTCTATCGCCTTTGTCAAGAAAGGACTTTCCAGCCTCGATGCCGATGGTACCGCACCAACGGAGCCCAAATGAGCTTGCTAGGCGACATTATTACGATTGTGGCGGTGTCGGCGGGCGCGTTCTTCTTTCTGGCTGGCACAGTCGGTCTTCTTCGCTTTCCCGATACGCTGACACGCCTGCACGCACTCACGAAGGCAGACAATCTTGGCCTCGGTCTCGTCGTGCTGGGATTGCTCCCGCAAGCAGCAAGCCTCCGCGACGGGTTCAAGCTGGTCAGCATCTGGCTGCTCGGACTGCTCGCGGGTGCGACTGTTTCGCAACTGATCGCGCGCGCAGCGCGCCAAGGCGAATCGGCCAGATGAGCATCGCGACGATCTTCGAAATCGTGCTTGCGGCCGTCGTGCTGGGCCTCGGCATCTGGACGATCGTCGTGCGCGAGACCTATTCGGCGACGGTCGGCTTCGTTGCTTACGGACTGCTGGTTGCACTGGGGTGCGCCTCGACGCTATCGACGTTGCGCTGACCGAGGCGGCAATCGGCGGAGGGCTGGGCGGCGTATTGTTGCTGGGCGCGGCTGCCCAACTGCGGGATTCCGAGCCGGCGGTAACGGATGCGGCGGGTAAAGCGGTGCGCGTGTGCGCGGCAATACTCTCGGCGCTGACCGCCGCGACGCTGGCCGGCGCGGTACTGGTGCTGCCCGATCCTGCGCCAACGCTTGCGCCCGCGGCCGTTTCAAATGCCTGGGCGACAAGCCTTGCGAACCCCGTCACCAACGTGCTCATGGCGTTCCGCGCCATGGATACCATGCTCGAGAAAGTCGTGCTCTTACTCGCCATCATCGGCGTTTGGTCGCTCGCGCCTGACAGTGCCTGGGGTGGCCACCCAGGGCCCCGCCATCAAGCCGATCCGCATGGCGTTCTCGTCTTTCTTGCACGCTTGTTGCCGCCGATCGGCATCGTCGTCGGGATCTATGTCCTTTGGACTGGAGCCAACCACCCCGGCGGAGCCTTTCAGGGCGGCGCGATTCTCGCGGCGATGTGGCTGCTGGCAATCATGGCCGGGTTGGCGGACACGCCACCCGTGAGCAGTCGACGGCTACGGCTCATCCTCGTTGCCGGGCCCGGCCTGTTTCTTGTCGTCGGCATTGCAGGACTTCTGTTTGGCTCCGCGTTCCTCTCTTATCCGCCAGCCCAAGCCAAGCCGCTGATCCTCGCTATCGAGGTCGCCATGATCCTCACGATTGCGGCAACCCTCGGCCTTCTGCTTGCAGGCGCACCGGAACGGAGAACGGGGCAATGAGCGGCGTGACTGTGTTTGGATTGTGTGCCGCTGCGGCGGTCGGACTTGGCCTCTACGGCCTGATCACCAATCCGCAGCCCCTTCGCAAGATCATCGCCTTCAATTTGCTGGGCAGCGGGGTGTTCCTCCTGTTCGGCGTCATCGGACGGCGGGGCGCGGCGGCGGGCATGGGCAATGACCCGGTGCCGCAGGCCCTGGTGATTACCGGTGTCGTCGTCGCATTTTCCGCAACGGCACTGGCAATCGCACTCGTGTTGCGGCTGTTTCAGACGACCGGCTCCACAACATTGAGCAATGCCGCTCCATCGGGCACTGGCTCAAATCCGTCTGGTGACTGATGCTGCCCCCCGCCCCGGCGCCGGATGCAGCAACGACCACGAGCGGCTTCCTGCTGGTCTTGTCGATTGTCGTGCCGATCGCAGGTGTCTTACTGGCCTTCGTTCTGGGCGGCCGGTACGTCAGGCTGGTCGCACACACGATCATTCCTTTCGGGGTAGCGATTGCCGGAGCGATTCTCCTGGCGCTGCCGCAGAATGAAGGCCCACTGGTTTACCTGCTCGGCGGCTGGCCACCACCGCTGGGAGTAGCACTCCGTGCCGACGGGCCGTCGGCCGTCATGCTGGCAACGACTGCAATCGTGATCTGCGCGGTCGCCATCTACGCCGCGGCTGATTTCTCCGTCCCTGCGGCCGAGACCCGCGCGCCGTTCGCCTTCTGGATATTGCTATTGGCGGTCTGGGGGGCGCTGAACACGATCTTCCTGGGTGGGGATCTGTTCACCCTCTACGTTGCCCTGGAATTGCTGACATTCGCCGCAGTTCCAATGGTCTCGCTCGACGGCCGCGCGGAGACGTTGCGATCGGCGCTGCGATATCTGCTGTTCGCCTTGCTCGGCTCGGTCTTCTATCTGGTGGGCACGGCACTGCTCTATGGTCTCCACGGCACGCTCGACATCGTGTTGCTGTCGCGTCGCGTTGGCGCGGAGCCCGCCGCACTTGTTGCGGCCGCATTGATGACAACGGGCCTTCTGGCGAAGTCCGCGCTCTTCCCGTTGCACCTGTGGCTGCCGCCCGCCCACGCAGGAGCACCGGCTGCGGCCAGTGCGATTCTGTCCGGCCTAGTCGTGAAGGGATCTTTCTTCATTGTCGTGCGGCTCTGGTTCAACGTCCTGCCCGGCCTGCCCGGCTTTGCGGCAACGCAATTGCTCGGTGCGCTCGGCGCGGCGGCGATCGTGGTCGGAAGCATGGTGGCCCTGCGCCAGGAGCGTCTCAAGCTCCTGATTGCTTATTCCACCCTGGCCCAGATCGGCTATCTCTTCCTGATGTTTCCGTTGGCGTACGATGCCTCGGGCCGTCTCGCGAGTGGTGACGCCTTGGCGGGCGGCCTACTCCAGGCCGTTTCTCACGCTACCGCGAAGGCCGCAATGTTCATGGCCGTGGGGTCGATCTATGCGATGCTTGGCCACGATCGCATCACGGGGCTGGGCGGTGTTGCACGGGCCTCGCCCCTGAACGTCCTGGCCTTTGCGCTCGGCGGAATCGCGTTGATGGGCGTTCCCCTCAGTGGCGCGTACCTTGCGAAGGATCTGCTGCTCCGGTCGGCGAACGAGAATGGGCAGTGGTGGTGGGAGATTGTGCTCCAGGCCGGAGGGATGTTCACGGCCGCCTATGTCGTGCTCGTCCTGGCTCATGCGCTTGCGGCTTCAGACAAGCCGATCGCCCTGGCCGGCCCTACATCGCGCATTCGGGACGCGGCGCCACTCGTCCTGTCACTCTGCTCGCTATTGCTTGGCCTCGTGCCGTTGGGACTGTATCTGCCAATTCCGTCCGACATGACATCCTCCCTCTTCGGACCTGGGATACTTTCCAAATTGCTCTTACCCGTGCTGGGCGGCGTGGTTATTGCGATCCTGCTCAGCCCTTGGCCGCATCCGCTGGCGTCTTCGACCTCCGGGAAGGCAATCATGACAGGGGCCACCCGCGTCCGACGCGGCAGCCTCGCCCTCGGCTACCTCGTCGAAAGGACAGATGAGGTTCTTTCCCAATGGCCTGCGGCAAGCATGTGCCTTCTTTTGCTGGCACTGCTGCTTGGCGCGCTGATGTGCGTGGCTACCTGAACGAACCGGCATCCGATCAGATGGCTCGCCACGCCCGACCTGCGCAGCGGGCTGAGGATGGTGCGCCATTCAGAACAAAACTGAGAACTCATATATGATTGAAATACCTATATAATATCTGCAAGCGCTTGCGCCGCATCGCGCCTGGACGGCGGTTCTCCTTATCGTCCAAGCAGCAGCACTATTGAGGCCATTAACCCCGTGACGCCGATGGCGGGTACAACGGTCCAGAAGGCCTCATTCCACTTATCGGGAAAGCGACAGGCGAGCTGCCAATTCGACAGCACCACGCCCAGATATCGGGAAATTGACTTATGCCGCCGACGCAGCCGCGCCCAAAGCGTCAGCGCAAACAAAGCCCGCGCTTGCGAAGTGCGGGGTCCGGTCATGGGAGTCCATGACCGGTACGGGAGGAGCGTCCCATGCCGCCCCTGGAGCGCACGCGGCGAGGCCGCGGCGCAATTCGCACAGACGGCTGATAGCAACCGATCCCATCGGGCAAGGCACCATCTTTTATTTCGGGAGTACGGATTAGGTTAGCACCGTCTCGCGCTTCGTAGTGGCGGCAAAGATATTCGCTACCTTTCCGGCAATCGCTGCCCCCAAATCGGCGTTGTTCTTGGCCGTGAAATGAATTCCATCAACTCCATCGGTCGAAATCACGCTTCCCGCGTCGAAGAAATCGACCTTAAGGAAAGCAGCGAGCGATCTGTACTGGCTGGCGAGTTCGATGGTCTTCTCGCGCCCGCCCTCAAACATTCCCTGAAACCACGGGTCCGGCAAATCGGCGAGTGGCGGCGGCGAAACGATGAGCACTTTGGGCGCGGGATACACTGTTCCTACTCCGCCGCCAGAAGTGAGCACTTGTCCCGCCAACTTGGACATACCGACCGCGATCTCGTAAGGCGTGCGGCGGAAATAGCTCTTCGTATCGTTGGTCCCGAGCATGATGATGACGAGATCCAGCGGAAGATGACTTGCAAGGGCGGATGGAAGGTAGGCGGACCCGTTCAGTCGTGGATCCGCTAGATCATCGAGCGACGTCGTGCGTGCACTCAACCCCTCCTCGATGACCTCGTAGTCGGGCCCGAGCTTTGCTGCCATGGCTCCCGTCCACCGCTCCGCATAGGGAAACCGCGTCGTCGGCGAGCCCTCCGGGACGGCAACCCAGCCCCAGGTAAGTGAATCTCCAAAGCACAGGATACGTTTCGTCATCGGTCCCTCACGAGTTTGATTTAGAGCGAACGCCGTAGAAGATCGCGGCGAGAAGAATGATCAGCCCTTGGGCGATGAGCTTGCCTGGCTCCTGCACCCCCATAGTCGTCATGACTACGAACAGAAGGGCGAAGCAGAGGACGCCGACAAATGGACCCCAGACTTGGGGGGGTCGGCCGAAGACCACGCCGCCTAGAATAGTTGCCGCAATCGAATTCATGACGAGTTCAGGTCCGAACCGCACGCTTCCGACCGCTATCGAGGATGTTTGGACCAGTGCGGCCACGGCAGACATGAGTCCCGAGATCGTGTGCGCAAGCACGACGGTGCGTTCGACCGGCACGCCCGAAAAATGTGCGGAGATTGGATTGCTGCCGATCGACCACACGAATCTGCCGAACACGGTTCTTCCGAGAAAGCCGCTCATCACGCCGGCAAGCACGAACCAAAAGATGACTGGGGCCGGGAGTGTCCCGAACCGCAAATTATAGAGTTGGCGGAACTGGTCCGGGACATCTCCCGGCGGCTTCCCATTCGCGAGATATTCAACCAACCCGATCAGAATGATATTCACCGCAAGCGTCACGATGACGGCGGATGCTCGGCGCTTGCCGACAAGAAGCCCGTTCAAAAGACCGACCGAAAGCCCGACACTTAGGCACAGAAGAACAACGAAAAGAATCGGCCATTCGTAAAGGAGGCCAGAAGAAATCAGGTAGTTGACGAACAGAATAACTCCACCAGCGGACAGGTCGATGGAGCGCGAGGAGATTACGAGCAGTTGACCGAGAACGACGATACCGAGCGGCACGACCTGTCGCGCGAATGTACCCAGGATCGCGACGTTCATCAGGTTGGGCCGCATCATCCACAAGGTGACAAGGAGCACCAGGAGAACGATGTAGGAAGGCGGTATTCGCAACGCGGCGCGAGACAGGTCGTCAAGTCGCTTCATGACTTACAGTCCAATCGTCTTGCGCGGCTGAAGCGATATGACTGCGAGTAGTATCAGCCCCTTCACGATGGTCTGGATGAAGGCCGAGACATTGAGAAGATTCATGCCATTTGCGATAACTGCGAGAAGCGCGCAGCCGATGACAGTGCCGTGGAGGCTGCCGACTCCTCCGGCGAGTTGGGTGCCGCCAAGCGCAACGGCGGTGATCGAATCAACCGCATATTGCGTCCCGATGTTTGGGTCACCCGAGACGATGCGGCCCGCCAAGAAGATGCCGGCCGCAGCAGCGAAACAGGAACTCAGGACGTAGGCTGCGAGGACGTTGCGCCGCTCTGCGATGCCAAAGGTAGCCGCTGTTTCACCTCCGCCGATCGCAAAGAGGTGCAAGCCGAAGCGGGAGCCGTGCACGACCTTCCAAGCCACCAATATTGCGGCGATGACCCATATGACAGGCATGTAGATGCCAAATAGCTTGCCGCTCACGAGAAAGAGGATCTCAGATGGGACGGAGCCGCCAGCAGAGGGCCGGACAAACATCGTTATGCCCTGCACGATGCCCATCATGGACAACGTTGCGATGATCGGATGCACTCTAAAAGTGGTTACCGTAATCCCGTTTAGGAGCCCAATCACGACGGCCGCGAGCATGACCCCCGGCACCGCAACATAGACGGGAGCGTTGAGCGACAGGATTCCGGTCGTGAGGCTGACGACGGAGCCGACCGACAGATCAAGACCTCTCACAAGGATCACGATCATCTGCCCGATGCTCACGAGGATGAGCGGCGCCGCCTGAGCAACTAGATTGAGAATGTTTTGCGAACTCACGAACTCATTGGTCGAAAATGCCAAGGCCAAGGAACAGGCCAGGGCGACGAGCAACGGAACCGTCCACAACCCGTGCCGTGAGTTTGCTCCAACAAATAAGCGACCAAGCTGGCTCATCTCGGTTGTTTTCACCTCAACTATGTAGGGCCGCTTCGAGAATGGCGTGCTCGGTAGCCGATTCGGCGGGCATCTCGGTAACGACATGCTTGTCGTGGATGACATACAGCCGATCGCAAAGACCGATCAGCTCCAGAGTTTCTCTCGAAAGGACGACGACCGAACCGCCGGCGTTCGCGTAGTCGCGAAGGAGCTTGTAGATCTCTGCCTTTGCGCCCACGTCGACGCCTCGGGTCGGCTCTTCAATGATCAGTATGTCGGCCCCCAATGCGAGATATCGTCCAAGAAGAACCTTTTGCTGATTTCCGCCAGACAGAGCGTTCACCGGCAGCGACGGTCTAGAGGCCTTTATCGAAAGGCTTTTCATGGAGTTCGCGATCACCTCGCGATGAGCCGATGCCGGTTTTAGTTCGAAATGCCGGCTGTGCAGTCCAATGGTGAGATTGTGGGCAAGAGAAAGGTCGAGAAACAAGCCTTCGAGCTTCCTGTCCTCGGGCACAAAGCCGAGGCCCAGCGCCTGCATCTCGCGAATGCCGAGCTCTCCTGAGAGCGGGAAGGCGAACTCCCGTCCTCTAACGGCAACCTTGCCGCCGTGGGGCGTGTATTGTCCGACGAGCGACCTTACAAGCTCCCGCTGCCCCTGGCCCTCGAGGCCTGCGAGCGCCACGATCTCGCCGCGCCGGAGCATGATCGACGACGGCGTAGCGTCCGGAGTCAGCCGAAGACCCTCAATCAAGAGAACGACTTCGCCCTCGGTTCGGTTCGACCTGGGCGGAAACAACTCGCTCAGCTCCCGGCCGACCATCATGGCGATCAACTGCTTGGGGCGGATCGCTGAAACCGGCACGCAATCTACGTTGCGACCATCCTTCAACACGGTGATGGTGTCGCAAATCTTGAAAATTTCTTCCATGCGGTGAGAGATGTAGACGACCGCCTTCTGCTGCTTCGTGAGGGCCAGAATCTGAGCGTTGAGAACCTCGACATCAGCGGCATTGAGCGCAGCCGTTGGTTCATCGAGAATAACGACGTCGGCGCGTGCTGATATGCCGCGGGCGATTTCTACAAATTGCCTCTCCGCGATCGAAAGGTTTCCAACGAGGGTTGCTGGATCGAGCTTCAGGCCAAGCTCGGATAAAATCTCTTTCGCCTTCCTCTCCATCCAAGCCGTGTCGGTTACGCCGAACTTTGTAACCGGCTCTTTGCCGAGGTACATGTTCTCGGCGATCGACAGATTAGGAAGTAGCGAATGTTCCTGGAACACCGTCGATACTCCGGCATCGAGCGCCTCACGAGGTGAGACGAAGCGGACGATTTGTCCGTTCTTCCGAATCATGCCGCCGTCTGGCTGAATGACGCCTGCCAAGATCTTCATGAGGGTCGATTTGCCGGCCCCGTTCTCGCCCATGAGCGCATGGACTGATCCGGGAAGCAGTTGAAAATCGACGTTTTCGAGCGCGGCAATGCCCCCGAACGTCTTCGAGATTGATGTCATCTGGACAAGCGGCTGTACGGTCATCGCTTCGATCCAAAGCTTGCATAGGGGGACGGTGGTGCCGGCGCTTAAAAAGAGCGCCGGCACCAGCAAAGATCAGTGCTTGCCGTAGTACTTCTGCAGGTCCTGCTCGGTCAGGCTGGTCGGAAACCAGGCATTGGCGCTGAGATCCTTGCGATAGTACTTCTTGGCTTTCTCCAGGTCCCAGCCTTCGGGCTCATAGATGTACCGCTTGTGGAGTTGCTTGCCCTCGAGCAGAGCGACCGCGGCGCGCACGCCGGCTGCCCCCTGCTCCGGACCGTACTCCGGCGAGATGGAGGGGAAGCCGAGTTCGATCCACCGGGCGAAGAAGCCATTGTTGCCTTCGCCAGTAATCGGCGGGATCTTGGCACCATATTGCTGGAACACATCGACGCAGGCGCGGGTCATATCGGCACCCGATGACCAGATACCATCGACCTTCGGGTTGTTCAGATAGAGGGTCTCGCAGACCTGCTTGCCGACATCATATTGCCACTTGCCGGCATCTTCCGCGATGATCTTGACGTCTGTACCTTTGATCGCTTCCAAGAGGCCCTTGTAGCGGTTGATGTCCTCGGGGTGCGCCGGAAGTCCACGCAAGACCCAAATATTTCCCTTGCCGCCAAGCTGCTTGACAAGGAAATCTCCCATCACCTTTCCGAAGTGGACGCCTCCGCCCTGGATGTCGACGGTGTATTTGTCGGTCTCGGTCAGACCGGTATGGACGATGACGGGAATGCCCGCCGCGACTGCCTTTTCGATGCCGGCGTCGGCAGAGGTCGGCGTCAGCGGCGTCACGATGATCGCATCGACCTTCTGCGCGATAAGATCTTCGATGTCGGCGACCTGCTTGGCCTGGCTGATGTTGGCATCGAGCAGGATGAATTGACCGACTCTCTTGTCGAGCTTCGCAGCCGCTTCCGCGTCATGCGCCATCTGGACCGTCCAGGTGTTGGCGTTCACGCCAAAATGGCTCATCCCGATCTTCCACGGAGCGCTCTTCTTGAACTTGTCCGCAGCCGTCGTGCGTTCATCGCCGGGCCGTGGCGTGACGCCGTCCATCAGCTTGACTTCCTGCGCGCGAGCTTCCGTCCAGGCAGCCAACGTCGCAGCGACTAGCCCAACTCCGAGTAATTTTAGTCCTTGGTGCATGAATCCCTCTCTCCGCGTGCGATGCGCAATTCTTTTCACTGGCGGGAAGCAGAGCGCAGGTCGGCGCGCGCCCTCCCGCGACATCGCAGGGCGGACGTTGTCAGATCCATTCGAGTTGATGGATCGGCTCCTCGCGACGAAGAGCTGCCTCTTGGCGTTCTACTCCCAATGCTGACGGGCTTTTCAGTCCGCCGCGAGCTTACGAGTGCACGGCGACACAGCACCTGTCAATAGTTATTCAGATTGAATGAGCAATTGATTTGTTGCACACTCTCGACTGCGGAGACAATGTACGAGCCGAAAAAGCACGGAGATTCAGAACCATGCCGGTGCGTTCGGTTCTATGTTTCGGCGATTCCAATACTCACGGCCAAATTCCTGGCCGCGGACCTCTCGAACGCTACGATCGTCCGACCCGATGGCCGGGCGTGCTTCAGGCCGAGCTTGGATCGAAATGGTACGTGATCGAAGAGGGGCTGAGCGGGAGAACGACCGTCCACGACGATCCGATTGAGGGAGCGCACAAGAACGGCCGCACCTATCTGCGCCCGTGCATCCAGAGCCACACGGTTCTGGATCTCGTGATCATCATGCTGGGCACAAATGACCTCAAGGTGCGCTTCAACAAGCCCGCTTCCGAGGTCGCGATGGGAATGGGATGCCTGATCTACGACATACGGGAGCTGGCGCCTGGCCCAGGGGGAAGTGTACCGGAAATCATGATCGTGGCCCCTCCTCCAATGCTGGACGACATCAAGGAATGGAAATCGATCTTTGCCGGCGGACCGGAGAAGTCACGGCAACTCGCTCTGGAATTCGAAATCATGGCGGATTCCCTTGGCGTACATTTCTTCAACGCCGGAGCGGTTTGCCAATGCGACGAAGCAGACGGATTTCATCTGAACGCCGATGCACATCGAGCGCTGGGTATCGCGCTGGCACAAGAGATCGAAGCGATCGGGTGGTCCGTTGCTGAGCATCAGCGTTGAGCGAACCTCTGCTTGAGGTCTTCCGAGAGGAGCAGTTCCTTGCCTGACATGCGATTTGCGCCACCGAACCCGCTGCGGATCGCAGACCGGGCGAGCGGCCTGAATGCGCCAAGCGTGAGAAGCTACAATGAACGCCTTGTGCTCTCATTGCTCTTGCAGAGCGCCGGAATTTCGCGCCTCGAAATCGGCGAAAAAACCGGCCTTTCCGCGCAAACAGTATCTGTCATCGTGCGTTCATTGGAGCAGGAAGGTCTGGTCTCGAAGGGTGAGGCGCAGCGAGGTCGGGTCGGGCCGCCGGCAATTCCCCTGTCGCTCAATCCCAAAGGAGCCTTCTCGATCGGCGTAAGCTTCGGCGAGAACGCCGCCGATATTGCCGTCATCGACTTTGTCGGCGACGTGCAGCACCACGCCGCGCATCCATACTCCACGTTGCATGGATCCGGCGCGCTCGCCGCGAAAATCCAGGAAACTCTAGCGGCGCTTCCACCCTCGAGCCGAACCCGGATTGCTGGTATCGGACTGGCGGCCCCCAACGAGACAGGCTCGCATCGTGTGAGAGATCTTTTAGGCAGCGATCTAATCGATCTCCAGGCCAGCATTGAGAGCGCGCTCAATCTGTCCGTTTACATCCAGGATGACATAACAGCGGCTGCAGGCGGGGAAAGCCTGTTCGGAGTGGCGCGCTCTTTGCCCGATTTCCTCTTCTTCTATCTGGGCTCACACCTGCACAGTCGTCTCGTTCTGAACTATCAAATCCACAGCGGCAGGTTCGGCATGAGTCATGACGTCGGGCTGCTGCGCTTGCGAGAGGAATTCAAGCGGCTTGGGCTGGTGCTGGAAGACGTCGGATCCGAAACCATGCCGAGGGCTGCTGCCGAATACTACGCCGAATGGCGTCGCATGTGCTGCCGCCAGCTCGTCGGATCAATTCGTTCCCTCCTGAGCTTTGTCAGTTTCAAGTCCGTGGTCATATCGAGCTACGCACCACCGAAACTAGGGCAGACCCTATGCTCCGAGCTTCATGAGGAAGTACCTGAGGTGCAGTTCCTCTATGGCGCCAACTCCATCGCGCCCAAGGCGGTGGGCGCAGCCAACCTGCCGTATCACTCGCGGTTTATGGTGCAGTAGACAGGCCGGCACCGAAACCCGAATTGCTGCACCCGTCAAATTCGCGGAGGGGCGCATCACCCGTACTTGCGGAAACGCGGGACGAACGTTTCAGAACGGCAAGCCGTCGCGGTAGAAAGCGACGGCGACGGAAAAATGCAATGTCTTGTTGGCAATTCTCTTCGGCGATCTGAAGCGCAAACCCGAGGTTATCCGCGGCATTCTGCCCTGTGCCGAGCGGCTGCATCGAACCCGTAACGAAAGCAATCGTACAAGATCGTGCTCCAGCGTGGAAAAGTCATGGTGCCCAGGGGCGGAATCGAACCACCGACACTGCGATTTTCAGTCGCATGCTCTACCAACTGAGCTACCTGGGCGTGCTCCAAGAGAGGGGCCAAGGCCCATCGAGCGGGCGGTTTATAGTGGGCTGAGGGCTGCCTGTCCACCCGGCTTCGCCTGATGGCTTCGCCGAGCCCGGCCCGGCTGTGTACAAGATCGGCGCGGGCGTGCGGCGGGGCTGCCATTCTCAATTAACGCATTGATAATAAACAACTATTCGACGTCGTCGGTTTCGTCGTCGCGGCCGGGGATGACATAGGAGCCCTTGAGCCAGCGGTTGAGGTCGACGTCGCGGCAGCGCGAGGAGCAGAACGGGCGGGTGGCCTGGAACTGCGGCTTGCCGCAGATCGGGCAGGTCTTGAGCGGGGGAAGCGGCTTTTTGACTTGGTCGTCCATGGGGTGAGCCTACACGAAGTCCGGGGATAAGAAGCTGCGGAGCGGTGGGGTTCCGAGACGGCAGCGGGGCTTGCGGCTAGCCCCTCCCCAAGGAGGGAGCGCACCGCCGATGTGGCGAGACGCCCAATTCGGGCGTCGCGGCAAGGGCCGACTGGCGGCCCTCCTACTTCGCATGGGGTTGTTTTCGAGATTTTGGTGGGAGGGCGCTTCAGACGCCGACGGCGTTGAGCCAGCCGAAGCGGATGGGGAAGCCCTCGCCGCCGAGCAGCGTGGTGGTCTCGTAAAGCGGCAGGCCGACGACGTTGCTGTAGGAGCCGACCATCTTGACCACGAAGGAGCCGGCGATGCCTTGCACGGCGTAGCCGCCGGCCTTGCCGCGCCATTCGCCGGAGCCGATGTAGGCCTGGATGTCGTCCTCGGAGAGGCGCTTGAAACGGACGCGGGTCTCGACCAGACGCTGGCGGAAGGCCTCGCGCGGCGTGACCAGGGTGATCGCGGTATAGACGCGGTGGTTGCGGCCCGACAAGAGCCGCAGGCACTGCGCGGCCTCATCAACCAGGTTGGCCTTGGGCAGGATGCGGCGGCCGACCGCGACCACGGTGTCGGCAGAGAGGATGAAGGCGCCGCGCAGCTCATCGTCGAGCTGCACTGATTTCAGCGCCGCATCGGCTTTTGCCCGGGCGAGACGATTGGCGCAGGCGCGCGGCAGCTCGCCCCGCTTCGGCGTCTCATCGACATCGGCCGGCCGCAAGGCATCGGGCTCGATGCCAGCCTGATTGAGCAGCGACAGGCGCCGTGGCGAACCGGAGGCAAGAACGAATTTGGGGCGGCCGAGCATCAGGTGTTTTTGGGGGACGAAGCAGGGGGTGAATTGCGCGCGGAACCTATCGGAAGGGGGCCGGTTTCACAACCCGGGAACCGGAAATCGAGCGATTCGAGGTGACTTCAGATGCATGTGCCTGCGGTCTGTGACGCCGGTGTTACGATGGTTTCGTGTCCCGGACGCGGCGCGGCATGAAATGACGCGACGCAGAGCCGGGACCCAGGGGTTTGCGCTCGCGGTGAGATGGGCCCCGGCTCTGCAGCGCATCGCGCAAGACGCGCTGCGCTGCGTCCGGGGCACGAGAGCTACCCGCTCGCGGCCCCCGCCTTCGCGAAGCGCTTGCGGATGCGCAGCAGGAGCTGGTCGCAGACTTCGCGGTAGGCGGCGAGCTTCTGCTCGCGGCTGCCTTCGGTGCCGGTCGGATCGTGCGTCGGCCAGTACTCGACGTCGGCGGCGAGCGTCCGCGTCAGCTCCAGCGCCTTGTGATGGGCCTCGGGCGACAGCGTGATGATGAGGTCGAAATTGAGCCCCTCCCAGTCCTCCAGCTCCTCAAAGGTCTGCGGCTTGTGGGTGGAGATGTCCTGTCCGAGTTCGGCCATCACGGCGACCGCAAAGGGATCGAGCTCGCCCTTCCTGGCGCCGGCGGACTTCACGTAGAGCCCGTGCGGAAACATGTGATGCAACAGGCTCTCGGCCATCGGCGAGCGCACGCTGTTGAGCGCGCAGGCAAACAGCACCGATTGCGGATCGCGTGCGCGTGGGGGCGCAGCCATCCGCGTTTAGCCTTTCCAATGAAGAACAGTAATGAGCGTGAACAGCCGGCGCGAGGTCTCGAAATCGACCCGCACCTTGCCCTTCAGCCGCTCCTGGAGCGTGCGCGATCCCTCGTCATGGATGCCGCGGCGGCCCATGTCGATGGCCTCGATCTTGTCAGGCGTCGCAGTCCGGATCGCCTGGTAGTAGCTGTCGCAGATCATGAAATAGTCCTTCACGATCCGCCGGAACGGTGTCAGCGACAAAAGATGCGCGACCACGGGCGCGCCGTCCTCGCGGCGGATGTCGAACATCAAGCGGTTGCCGGTGATGCCGATATGCAGCGTGAACGGACCCTGCCCGTCGGCGCCTTCCGGCGCGAACAGGTTCTGCTCGATCAGATCGTAGATCGCGATCGCGCGCTCATGCTCGATGTCAGGCCCGGAGCGCCCGATCGATTCCTCGTCGAGCGTGACGCCGACGATTCGGTTCTGCGTGTCGTCTGCGGGCTTGTTCATGACAGATTGAGGCGCAATCCCACCGAACGCGCATGGGCGTCCAGCCCTTCCGCTTTGCCGAGTGTCATCGCGGCGGGCCCGAGTGCACGGAGCTGATCGGGGCCGCATTTCAAAATCGAGGTGCGCTTCATGAAGTCGTGCACCGAAAGTCCCGAGGAGAAGCGCGCCGAACGCGCGGTCGGCAGCACGTGATTGGAGCCGCCGACATAGTCGCCGATCGCCTCGGGCGTGTGCGCGCCGAGGAACACCGCGCCGGCATTGCGGATCCGGCCTGCGAGCGCGTCCGGATCCGTCGTCATGATCTCGAGATGCTCGGCGGCGATCGCGTCCGCGAGCGGGATCGCGTCATCGAGGTTCTGCACCATGATGATGGCGCCGAAATCGGCCCAGGAGGCGCCGGCGATCGCGGCGCGCGGCAGCGTCTTCAACTGCGCGTCGACCGCCTTTTCGACATCGGCGGCGAGCCGCGCGCTGTCGGTGATCAGAATCGACTGCGCGCTCGTATCATGCTCGGCCTGAGCCAAAAGATCGGCGGCGATCCAGTCGGCATTGCCGGTGTCGTCGGCGATCACCAGCACCTCGGAGGGACCGGCGATCATGTCGATGCCGACCTTGCCGAACACCAGCCGCTTTGCCGCGGCAACATAGGCGTTGCCGGGGCCGACGATCTTGGCGACCGGCGCGATCGTCGCAGTGCCATGGGCGAGCGCGGCAACGGCCTGCGCGCCGCCGACGCGGTAGATCTCGCTGACGCCGCCGAGATGGGCGGCCGCCAGCACCAGCGGATTGAGCTTACCGTCGGGCGACGGCACCACCATCACGAGGCGCGCAACGCCGGCGACCTTGGCCGGCACCGCATTCATCAGCACCGAGGACGGATAGGCCGCGGTACCGCCGGGCACGTAGAGGCCGGCCGATTCGATTGCCGTGTAGCGCCAGCCAAGCTCGACGCCGAGCGGATCGGTGAAGCGCTCATCCTTCGGCAGTTGACGCGCGTGATAGGTCTCGATGCGGTCGCGGGCGAGCTTGAGCGCATCCAGCGTCGCGGCATCGCAGGCTTTTGTCGCGGCCTCGATCTCGGCGGCGGAGACACGCAAGGAGGGCGCATCGAGCTCCAGCCGGTCGAACTTGCGCGTCGCCTCGATCAGCGCGGCGTCGCCGCGCCTGGCCACATCGTCGACGATGGCGCGCGCTGCGGCCTCGACGTCGGCCGAGACCTCGCGCTTGGCGGCGAGGAAGGCCGCAAATCGCTGGTCGAAATCGGCGCTGCTGCGGTCGAGGCGAATGGGCATGTTGCGGCGGTCTTTTGGCTGGTCTTTGGGGTGGATCGGGCTCACCAGGTCCCCTGCTCAATGGCGCGGCGGGCCACCGCCGTCAACCCTTGGGAGATGTCGTTCCGGTTTGACCCCCTAGTCCTCCCCGCCCTCCCCCGTCCCGAGCTCATCCGCGCCCAGGTCGGTCAGCTCGCATTCCAGGCATTCGACGTCGAGCCGGATTGCGCCGCCATGGGCGAACAGGAGCAGCGCGCTGCCACCGGGGGCGTTTTGGTCGTGAAACTCGATGCCGACGAGGTCCAAAACCCGCTCGGGCGCGGCGAGGTCGATATTGCGCGACTTGCAGGCGAGCACGCGGTCGAAGCGGAGCGCGGAGACCAGCCGGCGCGGCTCGGTCTCGCCGTCCAGCGTCTGCTCCCAGTCCAGCCGGTTCATGCCGACCACCAGCCGCTTCTCGCCCTGCCGCCAGATGATGTCGGAGGTCTGCACCCGCGCGTCCTGCACATGGGTGGAGATGACGGCGAGGTCGTCGGCATCGAGTGCAATCAGTTTGAGCTGGGGCGGCATCGGCCTGCACCTCTCATGGACGTCGCGGGCCGCGCCTCAACGCAGCCGGACCGCGGCGGTTTCTGTAGAAGCTATCCGGCCGGTGGTCCGTAGGCTATCGCTATCACCTCCCCGGTCAGGCGGCGGCCGCAAACTCGTCGAAGGATATGCCGGTCAGCGTCGCCGAAGCATCCCACAGCATGGCCGCTGAGGCGAGATCCATTGCCTGCGGCATGATCTTCGCCGGTGCGGGCGCGCCCTTCAATTCGTAGAAGCCGTTCGGGCCATAATAGCCGCCTGCTTGCGCAGCGGGCGAGCTTGCGGCGAACAGCGTCGGCAGCGCACCCTCGGCCGCGGACTGGCTGATATAGGGCTGGATCAACCGGCCGATCCGCCACGACAGGGTACCGGTGCCCGGACCATTGGCGATCAGCTCGGTGCGTGCGAAGCCGGGATGCGCAGCAACGCTTTTCAGTCCCCAGCCGGCAGCATTGCTGCGGCGCTGCAATTCGAGCGCAAACATCAGCATCGCTAGCTTGGACTGACAGTAGGCGCGCCAGGGCCGATAGGAACGCTTGCTCTGGAGATCGTCGAAGTCGATTCGACCGGAACGATGCGCAAGGCTTGCGAGCTGGACCACGCGCGCGCCCTGCGCACGGCGAAGCTGCGGCAACAAATGCGCCGTCAACGCGTAGTGGCCGAGATAGTTGGTGCCGAGCTGCATCTCGAAGGCGTCGGCGGTCTCGCGGCGTTTCGGCAGCGCCATCACGCCGGCATTGTTCACCAGGATATCCAGCCGGTCGTGGCTGGCGGCAAACCGTCCGGCAAACTCGGCGACCGAGCCGAGCCTTGCGAGATCGAGCTCCTCATAGGCGACCAGCGCGTTCGGAAAGCGGTTGCAGATCAGCTCGAGGGCGCGTTGGCCCTTTGCCTCGCTGCGGCCGGCGAGTATGACGGTAGCGCCGGCACCGGCGAGCGCCAGCGCGGTCTCATAGCCGAGCCCGCCGTTTGCGCCGGTGACGATAGCGGTCTTGCCGTCGAGCGAGGGAATATCGGCCGTGGTCCAGTCGGGCATGCCAGTCTCCAGCACGTTGGTTCTCATTGAAGCGCCCCGCGACGGTTCTAAATGTGCACTTAGTGCAACTTTGCAAGAGGTGGGAATTTGACCGCCGCGAAGACGGCCAGAAGCCGGGCCAAGCCCTTGTCGCCGAGGGAAAAATCCAAGCCTGCGACCGGCCTTCGGCAGCGCAAGCGCGAGGCGACGCAGGAGCGGCTGACCCGCGCGGCGATGGCGCTGTTCCTCCAGCGCGGCTTCGAGGCGACGACGATCGACGATATCGCCGCAGCCGCCGAGGTGTCACGCCGCAGCTTCTTTCACTATTTCGCGAGCAAGGAGGACGTCGTCTACGCCTGGCAGGAGGATATCGCCGCATCGCTCACCGAGGAGGTCGCAGCACGCCCTGCAAGCGAATCCATGCTGACAGCCGCAGAAAATGCCATCGCGGCGGCGACGAAACGGTTCGATCCAAGCGAGGCGCTCGCCATGGCGCGGCTCAAGCGCGACAATCCGATCCTGCAAGCGCGCGACCACCTCAAATATGAGCGGCTCGAACGCGCGCTTGCCCAAGGGCTCGCCCGGCGCACGAACAGGAAGTCCGAAAAGCTCCGGGCACGCCTCGTCGCGATGATCGCAACCGGCGCGATGCGCGTCGGCGGCGAAGTCTGGGTTACCGAAGATGCGCGCGAAAAGCCGGAAGCCTTCGTCAAGCGCATGTTCGACGCGATCAGGGGGATTTTGAAGTGAGGTGTTCTTCTTCCTTCTCCCCTTGGCGACGGGAGAAGGGAAGAGTTCAGCGCCAGTCTCACTCCTTGAAAAACGCCAACAGGTCCGCGTTGATTGTCTCCGCTTCCGTGGTCGGCATGCCATGCGGGAAGCCTTTGTAGGTCTTCAGCGTGCCGTGCTTCAGAAGCTTGGCCGAGAGCGGTCCGGAGTCGGCGTAGGGGACGATCTGGTCGTCGTCGCCGTGCATGACGAGCACGGGCACGTTGATTGTCTTCAGATCCTCGGTGAAATCGGTCTGCGAGAAGGCGACGATGCCGTCGTGATGCGCTTTCGCGCCGCCCATCATGCCCTGGCGCCACCAGTTCTGGATCACCGCTTCTGACGGCTTTGCGCCGGGACGGTTGTAGCCATAGAACGGACCTGCCGCGATGTCGCGATAGAATTGCGAGCGGCTAGCCACAACCTGCGCCTGGAAATCGTCGAACACTTTCTTCGGCAGGCCGCCGGGATTGGCCGGCGTCTGCACCATCAAGGGCGGCACCGCCGCGATGATCGCGGCTTTCGCGACCCTGCTTTCGCCGTGACGGGCGATGTAGTGCACGACCTCGCCGCCGCCGGTGGAATGGCCGACGTGAAGCGCGTTCTTCAGATCGAGATGCGCGGTGAGCGCAGCAAGATCATCGGAATAGTGATCCATGTCGTGGCCGTCAGCGACCTGGCTGGAGCGGCCGTGACCACGGCGGTCATGGGCGATGACGCGGTAGCCATGATTGAGGAAGAACAGCATCTGGGCGTCCCAGTCGTCAGACGACAGCGGCCAGCCATGGCTGAACACGATCGGTTGGCCCTTGCCCCAGTCCTTGTAGAAGATCTCGACGCCGTCTTTTGTGGTGATGGTGGGCATGATTTGCTCCCTGTTCTTGAGTCATTCCGGGGCAGGCGAAGCGTGAACCCGGAAACTGGAGACTGTTGCGCGAGATTCCGGGTTCGACGCTGACGCGTCGCCCCGGAATGACGAGCAAGTGGTGAGTGTCAGGCGAATGCCATCGGCCTGAAGCGGCGCCAGGCGCCGATGACCACGAGCACGAAGAACACCAGCACGATGCCCTGCACCACCGCGAACACCGGTCCCGATGGCGGAGCCGGCGGCACGGCCGGCGCCAATACCGCCAAAGCGGGCACCTTGAGGAACGACTGGATGATCAGCACGAAGACGTTGAGATAGAGCGAGGTCATCGCCGTGACGATGTAGATCGGCCGCCATGCGCCGGAGAGTTTTACGCCGTAAAGCGCGATGCAGGCGATCGCGAGCAGAACCAGCGAGAGGATGCCGACCATATGCGACGGCAACAGCTCCTTGAAGGGAAACAGGAAGCCGGTGGCGCTGGTCAGAATCGTGAACAGCAGGAAGATCGCGGTGAGGCCCGGCATTCGCTTCGAACCGAGCAGTCCGAACATCACGACGATGCCGGAAGCGATCGCGATCAGGCTGATGATGACATGGAGCATCGTGAAGGCAGGCAGGCTTAGCCCAAGAACCATGGCAACTCTCCCCGTTTGCGAAGACGCGGATGGTATTACGACCCTCATCGAACTGCACCATGCGATGTTGCCACACGCAGGCGTTGAGCCATGCGTTCGCCGTTCGGTACGACGAACGCATGGCTCGATTTTGCACGTCTGTCACACGTGACGGCCGTCAATGCGGCAGCAAATCAATCGAGAAGCGCCGGTCGGCAGGTCACAGACCTCGCGTCATACGACTTTGGTATCGAAGATGAGCAGGTCGGCGCCGCCGCTGGCAAATTTCGGGACGTCGCCTCCAGCCGCCCTGCCTTCAGGGCTGGCAAAGCCCGCCTGGATGTCGGCAACGCTGTCGAATGTCAAAATGGCGACGAGATGTACCCCGGAAGGTCCGGCAGGCGTTCCGACGGGTCCGGTGCTGATCGCGTATTTCTTCAGGCCGGGAATCTTCTTGGCAAGCGGGATATGCGTTTCGGCGTAGTACTTGTCGAAGGCAGCAGCATCCTTGGGTGTCTTGTAGAGCACGACGACTTCAGCCATTTAGTCCTCCCTTGAACCTTGTCGTTTTTCGATCCTCATGGTGAGGAGCGTGCGAAGCACACGTCTCGGACCATGCAGGCCCCGCAGTTGCATTGCGGCCTTCATCCTTCGAGACGCCGCGTTCCGCGGCTCCTCAGGATGAGGGGATAGTCCGCAGTTGCCGGCGGGATGGCAAGTCACATTCGCCCAACTTACATTCGCCCAGGTCGGATTCGCCAAAGTCCGGTTCGCTTGGCCCTGCTTTGTCCTATGCTTGATTAAAGCGCCGGTTTCGCGGCATCGCCAAGGAAACCGTGCAGCGAGGCCACGACCTGCGCGCCTTCTCCGATGGCTCCGCCGACGCGCTTGACCGAGCCGGAGCGCACATCGCCGACGGCATAGACGCCGGGCACCGAGGTTTCGAGCGGCGCGACCAGCCGACCCTGGTTCTGCTCGGACTGCGCGCCGGTGACGACGAAGCCGCCGCGATCGAGCGTCACGCCGCAGCCATCGAGCCAGCTGGTCGCCGGATCGGCACCGACGAACAGGAAGAGGTTGCGGACATCGGCGGCATCCTCGTCGGTCGACAGCCGGCTCCTCCAGCGGATACGGCGGAGCAGCGCGGCCTCGTCGCCCTCGAGCGCGACGATCTCGGTGTTGAACAGGAGCTCGATGTTCGGTGTCGCCTCGATACGCTCGATGAGATAGCGCGACATGCTGGCCCCTAAGCCACCGCCACGGATGATCATCAGCACCTTCTTCGCGTGGCCCGACAGGAACACGGCGGCCTGCCCCGCTGAATTGCCGGCGCCGACGAGGGCCACCTCCTCACCCGAACAGAGCCGCGCTTCGACCGGCGAGGCCCAATACCAGACGCCACGGCCCTCGAACTTCTCCAAATTCTCGATTTCCGGCCGGCGATAACGCGCGCCGCTCGCGACCACCACTGCACGCGAGCGTAAGGTGTCGCCACAGTCGAGCGCCAGCGAAAAGGTGCCGGCACTGCGCGAGCAATCCAGCGACTTCGCCGACATCGGGATCATGATATCGGCGCCGAACTTCTGCGCCTGCGTGAAGGCGCGGCCCGCGAGTGCCTGGCCGGAAATGCCGGTCGGAAAGCCGAGATAGTTCTCGATGCGCGCGCTCGCTCCGGCCTGGCCGCCGAAGGCACGCGTGTCGAGTACGGCGACCGAGAGGCCTTCGGAGGCCGCATAGACCGCGGTCGCAAGCCCGGCCGGTCCGCAGCCGACGATCGCGACGTCATAGATCTTTTCACCGCGTGGACCACCGATCATGCCGATGGCGCGTCCAAGCTCGATCTCGGTCGGATTGCGCAGCACGGCGCCGTCGGCGGTGACGACCAGCGGCCAGTCCTCGGGCTTGGGCGAATAGCGCGCGATCAGCTCGGCCGCATCGTGCTCGCCATCAGGGTCGAGCAGGTGATGCGGCTGCCCGTTGCGGGTGAGAAAGCCCTGCAGGCGCACCACACCGGCCGAATGCGACGGGCCAATCAGAACGGGGCCGCCGACGCCGCCCTGGATCAGGCTGACCCGGCGCAGGATCAGCGCGCGCATGATGCGCTCGCCGAGATCGGCTTCGGCAACCAGCAGAGCGCGCAGCCGATCCGGCGGGATCAGAAGCGTCTCGACATCGCCGTCGGCATGGCCATCGACCAGCGCGGGCCGCCCGGAGAGCTGGCCGAGCTCCGCCAGAAACTGGCCGGGCCCTTGATCGATCACCGGCGTGACGTGACCAAGCCCGTCGCGCTGGGTGATGGCGACATGGCCCGACAGCACCACGAACATGCCCGGCCCGCGCTTGCCGGTCTCGAACAGCAGCTCGCCGCTCTTGTAATGCCTGATCTCACCGAATTGGCGCAGGCGCTCGATCTCGGCCGGCGTCAGCGTCGGAAAAGTCTGCTCGGGGCGGGAGAAGCGTGAGATCAGCGCGTCCCCATCGGTTCGTTCCGGTCCATCCTGCGCCATCACCGCTCTCACTCATTCCAAAAATCTAGCCGCCGGGCTTACCGGCGATCTCCTCATCGGTGTTTGGTGCGTCGTCCTGTGAGGGACCGGCCGTCCCGGCGCGCTCGCGCGCCTGCGCCTTGCGGCGCTTCAGGTTCTCGCGCAGCGCCGATTTCAGTCGATCCTGCCGGGTATCTCCCGCTCGCGTCTTGTCGTTGCCTTCGGTCATTACGGGCTCACCAGATCGCGTCCCGTGGCGTGGTGTAACTGACGGCGGGTCACCGCCGAGACTCCGGCGCGTCGGAAGGCATCAGCTTGCCACGGCGGGCAGGCCGACGATGGGATCATCGCTCAATGGCGCGATGGTTTCCAGTGT